>DXJF01000130.1 GCA_019057375.1 Candidatus Heimdallarchaeota archaeon | reverse complement strand
ATTGTTGCATGTGAATGGATGAAGTGAATAATAAGCTGAAATAAGTCGCTGCCATAATTATTCCTGCCACTGAAATATTATTCATTGTTTGGTCTACTGCTTCTACAATTGCTTCTTCTGAATCTTTAACATCAGTGTAAATATTTTGGAAAATACCTAGAAAGAGTACATCAAAGTCCAATCCTAAAGCAGTTAAAACCGCATATGCTAGTAGAGGCACAATCCAATATATTGAACCTCCTAAGAAAATTAAAGCAAACAAACTAAACAAACCTAAACTAATTCCTAGAGATAAGAGAATAGTTATTAGAACTCTTACAGACATAAAGAAATTTCTTAAAAATACGAACAATAATAGCGTAATCGTAACTGAAACAAATAGGAAAATTAAATTAAAATCAAATGAAATTCCTGTTTTGGAATCATACAGAACTGGTGCAAAGCCCGTTGTATATGTTTGCCATTCTGTGATTTCTCTCTGTTCAATTATTTCTGAAATTGTCTTCCTAATAGTATTAATCTGTTCATCTAATCTCCTGTCCCCTTCCATATATTGGGAACCACAATAAACAATTGCATAAGTTTCATCGGAAAAAACAAAATTCTTCATTAGAATTTGTATTTCTTCAGTTACAAACAAAGAAGTGTTCTGGAAATGTTCATGATATGGTTTACCAAAAGGATGACTTAGTCCTGCAAGAACCGTTATATTCGTTTCAATCTTAATAGCCTCAATTATAAATAAAACCTCATTTATAGATTCATAATTCAAACTGTCATTACTGAAAATAAATGGATCCATGTCTGTAGTCTTGAAAAGAAGAGAAATTTGACTAATATATTCTGTTCCCATATGTTGAGTAATTGCATCCAATCCTTGTCTTGATTGATATGATTGTGGGGCCGAGGCGATTTGAGCATAATCTGTTGGTACTGCAATGAAAATTCCTATTCCAACCAAACTAATGATTACAGAAACAAGTAAAACTTTCTTTGGATTTTGAACTGCTTTTTTCACATATTTAATGACAGAACCCTTCCTTTTCTGTAATATTTTTAGATTAACTTTCCACTTTGTAAGAATATTTTGATTCAGTAGAATAAGCATTGCAGGAACTAAAGTTAAGGAAACAACCATACTTGTTAGGAAACCAATTATACCACTAATACCCATTCCAGTTGCTAAGGCAAAACTGCTCAAAACTAATCCACCAAAACCAAAAGACAAGGAAACTGATGCAATGATTATACTTTTAGAAGTACGTTTAAGAGTAGTTCTAAGAGCAATATACTTGGAATTTGTTTTCTTCAGATTAAGTAAATAATCCCCGTTTAAAAAGACAAAGTAATTAGTTGTTGCTCCTAAGAGGGTTACACTCAAGATAATAAGACTCGTTGAATCTAATCCTCCTGTTAAAGATCCTATACCAATGAAGATCAGACGAGAAACTCCAAAAGAAATTGCTAGAACAAAGAGTTGAATTAACGGCAAGATAGGCGACCTATAAACTAGTAGAAGAATAACTACGATAGTAATAATAACGATCAAGTCTGTTTTTTTTGCTTGATTTTGATAATCTTGAGAAATTTCAACTATGAATAAATCGATACCTGTTGCATATATTTCTAGGGGTTCATTTTCTTCTTTCATTGATGGTAAAATGTCTAACACTTCGAGATAAGCAGCTTTTCCTTTTTCATTCAAATGATTAAGTGCCATATTAAACGTGATAATTGTTGTATCAGCTTCATCCATACTTTCTTTATAATTCGTGTATTGCCTTAGAAATGTAAGAATTATATCTTCTGTAATTGGCGGAATAATGGATTCCATTGTCAGGACTGGTAAAAGATATTTGTTTTTAGCATCAATAAATCCTTGAATATTACCATCATCATAAACTTCTCTAGTGAAATCAACCTCAAAAGAATTATTTGAGTCAAACAAAAATTCAGCAATTTTTTCGTAGGAATATGTTGCATTTTGCCATTCGCTGGAATTGAAATTATTAGAAAGTACCCCAAGAAGTTGTGTTTGTCTCGTATCTGCTGAAACCTCAGAGATAAAAGTTGAGTTTGCCTTTATTATGCTACTTAGCAAATTAAAAACGTCTTCTTCACTAGTTGGTATTGATAAATTCGCAAAATAGTTGAAACTCGTTGACAATTCATTATAAAAAACATCAACAAAACTGTAATATCTCGATTCATTAAACGAATCCAGAAGTGTTTCAAGATAGTTTGTTGTTAATTGTTTGGTTATTGTAGTTGCCAAAGAAGTGCTATTGGTGCTATTATATTGATCAATCCAAGTTGAACTAAAATACTCTATACCTCCCCAAACATAATGAATAGATGCAAAAGATAATTGTGTGGCATACCATTGAAGACTTAATATTGTTCTGAGAAGATTATCTGCATCAGAATATATAGAAGCATAAGGTTTACTTGGAGATAAATATGGACCAATTTTTGGATTATGCGTTATATTATATACTAAACTTGTCACCTTTTGGTACATAGATTCCGAAACTATACTTCCATTAGGATTTCTAACTATAATCTGAAATGAACTGTTTACTTCACTAAATGTGGATAAAATCTCTGTTCCAATCGAAGATTCAGATTGACTAGTTGTAGAAAGATTATTACCTTCATCACTTACGTAATCGGAAATATTCAATATTTTGTTGATATTAATTGAAACAAGTAAAATCCAAAACAATAATATTGCAGATGCAATTATTTTTGGTCTCTTCCATAACTTGTCCAATAATTTCATATTATCAAATGAATATCGTATATTCCTCCTTATATTTCTATTTCTTGTATGCTTGGAATTTATATCAAAAAACTGTATTAGGTAACAATAGGTCTGTTATTTACTTAAGTGAAACAATATTACCGAATGAAGTTCTTTCAGAAAACCGAGAAATTTAAAAACACTATCCAATAGTGTGCTTAAGAGTATGAAATGATAATTTCTGGGTTATCATTTGAAAGTTAACCTGTGGTAAGTTGTGAGAAAATGGTTAAAAAAAATAATGAAAACAATAAGAAGCGTGTCATGTCTGATGAGAGAATTAAAAGTCTGGCTAGTTACACAGAACAACCTGCAATTTTTAGAGCAATGGAATTAATGATATCAAACTTACAAGAAAATATTAAACACATGACTGATCATTATGAGTATGTTCAGCAAGTAAGGGATAGGTTAATGGTTGATATACAAAACCAAAAAAGAATCTATATTTTAGCAAGTGGAAGAAGTGCATATGTTGGTCAGATGTTTCAAACAAGATTAGAGCATTTTGGTGTTGAAAGTCGTTTTATCACAAATACAAGATCTGTCCCTCGTTTAAGGGAAGATGATTCTATTATGGTAATTAGTGGATCTGGAACAACTCCTATAGTTAAAGCTATGTTAGAAACTTATTTGATATATAATCCATTTGTAATTGTCATTACAAGTTATCCTATGAGTGTTATTGGCCGATTAGGGGATGTTACTGTGAAACTCAAAGGTAGAACTAAATCTGATTTAGAAAGAAGAGACCAGGGACTGGATAGTACATTAGCACCTGAGGGAACAGCTTTTGAACATGCTGCTTTAGCTTTTTTGGATGGAATTGTCGCAGAATTAGCTGTTTCCCTTCATAGAGATGAGAAAAGCCTTTTAGATCAACATAATCAAGGCTTATAATCTATTTTCAATATCTCTAAGGTTTTGAATTTAGAGTAAAGCTATGTTATAGTGAAATTATAGCAAAGTTTAATAGAATTTCATTATAATGAAGACATATATAAATCAAGAAAAGGTTTTAGAATTCGCACCTAAAAACCTAAATAAGTAAAAATCTTGGCGGCTAGATATAAGATGTCAAGCAGTTTAAAAATCAGAGATATTTTCAAAGTAGATGGCTCTGGAGTACCATATCTAAAATTGGTCATATACGGTCCTTCATTGTCAGGTAAAACAAGTATGTTGACAGTCTATAATGTTCTAAGGAAAGTTGAAGATCCTGAAACAATCTATTCTTCCTTAAAGAAGATTGATGACCCAAGTGGTAGAACAATCTTCTATGATCAAAGTACCTTTGAATTACCAAAAGGACAGGGTGTAAGTGTTCCAAAGCTAAGATACCAAGTTTGGACGGTAGCTGGTCAGAAAAGACATTATATTCAAAGAAAGGTTGTTCTTGAGGGTGCTGACGGATTGATATTTATGTTCGATCCCAGCAAAAATATGTGGGATGATAATGTAGAAAGCCTTGTTGAGCTCATAGCCCTTAAGGGAGATATCTTAGGAAAATCCTTGCCATTCTTAATCGTTTTGAATAAGATAGATCTTCCACCTGAAGAGCGTACTCCTACCGATAAGTTTCTTGATTTATTAATTGATAAGAAACTTGCAGCTAATAAAGGAGAAGCCTACATGCGAGTAATTGAAACATCTTGTCTTCAAGCTAGAAACGAATTGATGTCTCTATTGAGAAGTCCTGATATAAAATCAATGCTTGATGAATATGGACGTCTTAAAAAAGGAGCTAGACCTTTAAGTGTTCAAAAAACTGCTCAGCCAATTGAGCAATTAACACGAGAAATAATTATTCATCGAGTTAAATCTGCTAAAAGCGAACCTTAATATTCTCATTTTTATTTTCTGTTGATTAGAGAATGGATAACTCAATTGTTGCTATTTTGAACCATATATTTAACCGCAATAAAGTAGATGTAGCTAATCTCAAAGTAGTGGATAAAGATAAGTGTACATCCATTCTTACTTCTTTGAATTATTCATTAGAAGAATTCTTCAATAGGATTGATTTCACAGATGAAGAAAAGGGTCAAATTCTACTTTCTCTTCTTATGCAAGATACTAGTGTGAGAAGCATAATCGAGTTTCTTGATTGGAAAGGATTTGAGAATGTTATAACTGCTCTTTTTGATGAGTTAGGTTTTTCAGTTCTTTCTAATTTTCGATTTAAGGACGAGTTCACAAAATACGAAATTGATGTTCTAGCATTCAAATATCCTTACTTATTTTTGATCGATTGCAAACATTATAAGCATCCTTCGTCTTCTATCATGAAAGATGCAGCTGTTAAACAAAAGGAAAGAACCGAAGTACTTTTTGAAATATTTCCCATCCTTTCAGAAGAACTTATTTCAAAACTTGCTTTACCATTGAAGAGAGAAGTGAAACTTTATCCATTAATTATCTCTTGGAGAAATCATAATATTCAGTTCTCTTCAGATATTCCCATAATTCCCTTTAACCAACTATCGGGCTTTCTTCAAGAAATTGATGAGTTTAGAGATGGTTTATTCTATATATCATTATATATGAACTGAAATTCAATTTTCTATCATGTTTTGGGTGAAAACAACTGAAAAACTCATATATATCATTAACTTAATAATTTGTATAGGTAAGCTATGAGCTGAAATAAATGGCTATAGAAACGCAAAGTCCTTTCAGTGTTGTACGCTCTCTCGTGAAGAAATTTCTAGGTGAAATGAGAGTTATTCGTACAACTTCAGAAGAACAAGTAAAAGCTAGAGCTGAAGAAATTAAAAGTAGTTCTTTAGCACCTGGAAAAGCCCAATATTCTGTATCAGAAGTTGATAAAATCATTCGAAATTTCAAAGATAGTTATGTGGGTCTTTTAAGAGATATCCATCTAATGGTTGTTACAGAAAGCACTAGTAAGATTCGTCAAGGTATAGAACAGGGATATGTTAATGCGGAAATGATTACTCAAGAAATGCTTGGGGAGCTTGAGAAATTAAGGGCTGAAGCTGCAAAAATTCCTGGGTATGAAACGAAAATTCAAGATGATGCTTTGAAAATCGATGAATTAAATGATCAAATTGGAAATCTTAAAGCTGAGACAATCTCTATACAAAATGAATTGACAGATATTCAATCAGTTCTCAAAAGCAAAGACCAAGCTATTGGAGAATTATCAGAAAAAGCTACTACAATGGGTGTGGATCAAACTATAATTGAAGCAAGAGATCAAGTGATTATGGATAAAGATAGATCCATTCATCAGTTATCTCTAGAAAAGAATAATCTCCAATCAGAATTTAATAGATTAAAAATCGAAAGAGATGCTATGTCTACACATGTTGAAGAAATGGAAGCACGTCTAAGATCTGTGTCTTCTGAAGCTTTATCCAAAGAGGATCAATTATTCGATGAACTACAAAAACAACTTGATAGCACAAGACAGACAGTTTTCAATCTTAGAAATCAAATTGCCGAACATGAAGATACTGTAAGAAACCAAAAAATCGATATTCAGCAGAAATCCTCTCAAATTGATTCATTAAAGAAACAGATGGAAGATATTCAAGATCAAGCCGCTGATCAAGCTGAAGATTCAACACAGCTAGAGGAACTTAGAAAACAAATTCTTCAAAGAGATGAGGATATGGAAAGACTTGCTGAAACTATGGTTGAACTCCAACAAGATATCAGTTCAAAGGAACAAGAACTACATAGTTTACAGACAACAACGGATGAAATGATGTTACAATTTGCTGAGAAGGAAACCGAAATTCAAGAACTTAGAGACATCGCTGAAAAAGCTACAGGTGAAAGAGAAAAGGTTGAAGAACAAATTTTAGAAAAACAAGATACACTCGAGGATTTGAAGGCAAGACTTGAAGAATCAACTAAAGAATTAACCGACACAAAGAACACTTTACTCACAATGGAGAAACAAGGAACGATTTCTTCTGAAGAGAAGTATCAATATGAGCTCAATATACAAAAATTAAGAAAGAAAATTGACAATCTAAACAAAACTCTGAAGTCAGTTGAAGCCTTCCTAAATACAGATCCTAAATATAGGGTTTTATATCTGCTTAATGATTTTCAGAGACCTTTGGCTAAAGAGGAACTCTCTAAAATGCTTAATGTACCTGAGGAAGTTGCATCCAAATATATCTTTGAACTGGATTACTTTGGTTACATCAGACAGAATATAGATGCTGGGAAAACATTAATAGAATCAACAGCACTTTTAACACCTCCTCTTTCATTTGATGAAGAAAAAGAGGAAAAAGAATCTGAGTAATATCTCCTTCCATTTTCTTATTTTTTATTTGTGATAAAGATAAGTTAAATGTTGTTTATACTTTAGAATAACCAATTAAACCAAATTAGAAATACTTTCGAGCCTTACATGAGTTTCTTTTTGTTCAAAACTTTTCATTAAGTATGTATCAGATATGGTTTTAAGTTCCTCTCTCAATCTGTAGAAAGCTTTTCGGTTCACTGTCTTTTTTATGACATACCGTCTTTCTTGAAGTTGCTTTAAATGGTGGGAGGCTGAAGTTTTTTGTATCCCTAAATTAGTAACAATGTCATCATACGTTATACCAAAATCATAAGCTGTAGACTTCATCGTAATTAGAGCAAGAATAAAGGTTTGAGTATTATCATTAAGTGTCACAAGATCAAAGAACTCCTTGTTCACATCAATGGCTAGAAATGATGTAACATCATTAATAAGGGACAAAGAAGAGATATCTAGACCATTGTAGAAACATTCATCACAAACTTTAGTGCAAATCTTTATGGCATTTAACAGACTTCCACTAGCTTTTTTTGAAATTGTTTGAAGTATTTCTTTGGTGAAAGGATTTAGAATTTGCTTATTCTTGCTTAATTTTAGACTTAAAATCTCAAATATCTCGTCTTCATTTAAGGAATTAATTTGTTGACTTGGTACCATACTATTGATTAAATCATAATCAGAAAACGCAAGCTGATTCTTTAACCTTGTCCATCCGCCTTGAGAGAAAACAAATATTATGGGTGTATTCTGAAAATCTCTATCTAGTGCGTATCTGAAGTCTTCAAAGAAATCAATTAAGAAATCAGCATGATCTATAATGAGTAGTGAAATAGTATCGCCTCCTGTATTCTGACTTCCTATAAAATTTCTAAAATTCTGAATCGTTTTAGCGATAGAATATTGGTTGTCTTCAAATTCAACTAATTCTTTGGCATCTGAGAAAACAGTGTTAGTTAATTCTTTGTGAACTTTTATCAAGTATTGATGAACTAAGGAAATTAATGTACTAACACCTGATTGACTTGAACCAAACAAAACGCCATCCATTATCGCGGTATCAGAATCTTTCTTCTTTTCCTTATAAGTGTCAAGAAAGCTATTGTAAACCTTATTGATGTACTTGATAACCACTCTAAAACGAGATTCAATACATTCTTCATTCTGTAAATCTTCTATAGATGTTTCAAGAAACGGATTGGCATCAAAGCCAAAAGAGACAAAAGGATCTTGAGGCGTATAAGAGCTGCTTTTACTCTCTTCTATTGCCTCCAAAGCTAGCTTCTCGAACTTATCCATGATAATCACAAAATATTATCCAGACAACATCTGAATTGTTCGAATATTTGAACCTTTCGTATCATTCGAATTATTCGAATTTTCCAATAATTCCGACAATAATAATCACTTGTGAGATTTCTAGCAAGATGTGAGCAAAAAATATAAGGGCGTAACTGGTGAAAGAAAAAGGCTTATAGGTGTTTATAATAGTCTGGGGATAATGAAGCGAGCGAATGACATTCCTAGAAAATCACGTCGTTACATTTTACAAAATTTCTTCATTCTAACTAAGACATATTTCCGAAACTTATCCGATGCAAAATTAAGTGGAAAACCTGATTTTCAGATTGTCATGGATATAATGCTATGGGTATTATTACCTGTTTTAATTATAGTTCTCCCTATAGTAGATGTCTTTCTTCTCATTTTCTCTCCTGGTCTTCATCTCTTCAAACCACTCTTTAAAGCTGGGTGGAAATATGCACTTATTTCAGCAATAGGTGTAACTCTTGCTGTATCTGTGATAACACAATACGTTTTCTTTATTTATTCTTATCAATTCCAAGCTTTTGATCTTTATTTGGCTGATGAACCTCGAAGATTTATCCAAGTTGAAATAGCCGGTATACCGATTGAAGCATCATATCATCAATATAATAGTATTGACAATGTTGCTAAATATGCCATGGAATTCATTGATATGACTTATCGAGTTCCACAAAGAGATTTGTTTTTTAAATTGGCGTCTTTCACGCAATCATTTGACCCTACAACTAATGTCACGAGTTTTCCGAATATGCAATTGTATGGGTCCGATCTTAAATTGAGGTATTTCATTGAGAGTAATATTGCATACGGTCAAGCACCTGAGAATGATAATGAAGCTCTAGCTCTTATGACTAGAGATTTTTATAACCATACAACTTTCAGAAATGGTTCAATAATTCCCCTCTATATTCCAGTTGCTTTAGACAAAAGTGCTTCTCTTACAGTTCCTGGAGCTCAAACAACTGTCAATATTACTGGGATAGTCTTTTTGGACGATCTTCCTGTTTATAATGTAATCGAATCTACAATTGGTATACCCCTTGAATATGTGTTGGAATTAGAAGATAATTTAGCTCTGTTTACCCGATGGATACCTGCTGCAAATATAAACAACGATATTGCTCTAACATATGGTCAAGGAACTGTCTTTGAAAATTTATTCTATGATATATCATTAATTGATGCTTTTCAGATTGACAAAGAAATAACTATTCTCAAAACAATAGGGCTTGAACTAAAGGAATGGTATCAAACTTTAGGGGGTATTAATAATGCTAGGATTAATTCTTATCTCGTCGATTTAATGGAAAGTTTCAAAGATGAATATGAATTATATCAAACTTTCATGTTTTCCTTTCTTGCTCCCATTATGGCATTAACTATTATACTGACAGTGTATGCTGCCAATCTAGTAAGAAAGAAAAGAGATAGACAATTAACAATCTTAACTGAAAGAGGAAGTAACAGAGGAGAGATTGGTTCTTATCTAGCCTTAGAATCACTAATTGTAGGAGGAGTTTCTTTGTTCGTGGGTATTTTTCTAGGAACGCCTATTGCATCCTTATTAACTAGAAGCTCAGGTTTCTTGAAATTTTCAAACTCTTCTTCTCCTTTGAGAATAGAGCTTTCTTCAGTAATTGTCGCTGTTTTAGGCAGTATTGGAGCTATATTATTTATTCAACTTTTCAATACAATAACACTACTGAGAAAGAGAGATATTGATGATTATGGTAAAGTAGAGAAGTCACTACCTCGCTTTTATAAGTACTTTATAGATATTGTTCTATTACTCTTAGCAGGCACAGTATGGATAGTTTATCAATTACCTATACTAACCTCCCATAAGGAATCTACTGCACGATATATAGGAATCCCTGCTACAATTTTGATGATTTTTGGTTTAATACTTTTATTCCAAAGATTTTTACCATTATTTTCTCGCTTATTGATTAAATTAACTTCTAGATTGAAAATGGACATTTCTTCTCTCAGTGTAAGAGAGATAAGTAGATATCAGAAAAGTTTTGCTAGGTCTTCAATAATTCTCAGCTTATCATTTTCTCTCGTTGTCGCATCAATTGTTGTACCATTCACTTATCAAAATTACAACCTGAATAGTGCTTATTATGATGTTGGGTCAGATATTATGATACGAGATTTTCCTGTTGATGATTACATCCTAAAAGCAACAATAGATAATCTTACCTCTGTTGAATCTACTTCAATTGTTCGCTTGATCAACTTAGATAATGTTCAAGGTGATCTTGCCTTAACATATTCAGTCTTAATTGTTGACCCAATTAGCTATAATAAAACGGCATATTTCAGAGATGATTTTAGTAAATTTGAGTTTATTGAGCTTATTAATGAGCTTAATACTTCTAATGAGCTAGCTCCAAAATCTGTACTTGCCCAAGAGGATGAAATAGCTGTTTACGATATCAAACCGTGGGAAGATAGACCAATAACATATAGAGCTTATAATGAAAGTATGCGTCCAATACTTGGTACTCCATATTGGGATGAGAATATAACTCTTAGAATCATGGACACTTTCAAGTACTGGCCAGTTCTTGTTAATGATATATTGACTACTAATGTCCGATCACAGGTTTTCCACTTTGTAGCACCAATTAACGTCTTGAACTACATTCAAGTAGCTCCTTTCGATGTGATAAGTTATCTTTTAGTTAAAGTCGCTGATGGAGCAGACATATCTGATGTTGCTGATGAAATCTCTTCCTTTAGCACTGGATTCATATATGATGTTGAAAGAGAAGTGTTCGTAAGTCCTGATAGCCCCAGATCATCAATTCTTTACTCAGCTATTAACTCAACACTCCTAATGTCATTCACCATTAATGCAATAATTCTTGCGTTGTTCGCTTCCATTCAATTAATCGATAAATCAAAAGAAATCGCCACAATGAAAGCCATAGGTATTTCTTCTAGACAACTGATGAAGTATTATATCTCTGTTTATATCTCTTTACTCGCTTTCACAACAATTGTAGGTCTAATTGTTGGTTATATCTCTTCTACAATGCTCATGGCAATATTAGCGATTAATAGAACGATACCACCGTATTCAATGACATTTCCAGTTGGGCAAATAGCATTAGTATTATCAATCCTGTTTGTAACTGCTTTGGTTGGAGCAGCAATACCTACTGTAAGTTCTTCAAAACAAGAAATTGGAACTGAATTAAGACAATCTGCTTAGGTGATAAAATGACATTTATAGAAGTACGAGACTTGATAAAAATCTACCACACTAAAGAATTCAATTTAAGAGTTCCTGCTTTAAGGGGGATAGAACTCGAAATTAATCAAGGAGAATTCATCTCAATAATCGGTCCTTCAGGAAGTGGAAAAACCACTCTTCTGCTAGTTCTAGCAGGAATGACTGAACCCTCTGCTGGTCAAATTAGTGTAGGGGATGTTCGTTTGGACCAACTGACTGAGGATTCAAGAAGTCTTTATAGACGATATAATGTAGGAACCTTATGGCAAATCCCTAATAGAAACTTAATTTGGGAGATTAATATCTTGGAAAACGTGGAAATTCCTATGCGATTACTTGGTATTCCACGAGAACAGCGAATAAAAGATGCAAAAGAATTACTAAGTGAAGTAGGTTTGGAGAAAAGGTTAAAACATAAACCAAGTCAGTTATCTGGTGGAGAAGTACAAAGAGCAGGTTTAGCTTGTGCTCTCGCCCATAATCCAATACTTTTGCTTGCAGATGAACCAACAGGAGAACTTGATTCTAAAACTGCAGGAGAACTTTTAAAATACTTCAAACATCTAAATGAAACCCATGGAATCACTGCGATTATGGTTACTCATGATTTCGATGTTGCTAAATCAACAGATAGATTGATTCAAATTGTAGATGGTAGAATCTCTGGTTATTCACCTACTGAAAAACTGAAAACAATCCGTGATATGCATCATGTGTATCTTGACCGTTATGGCGGGATTCAACTACCAAGACATGTAATCGATAAACTAAAAGTACAACGCGAGATTTTCATTGATGAAGAAGATGGTAAAGTCGTTTTACATCAAAACAACTCTAATGATGTGAAAAAGGCAAAGAAATAAAAAAAGAGAGTACAGTTATATCTTGTGGTAATTGAAATTTAAATTTTCATTACTGAAAATAGATTATATCAAATAAAGCAGATGAAACCAAATTAGTGATAAGAATGACCGAAAGAAAGCCACCCCCAAGTAAACTAAAACCAGACAGACAATTTGATCTAGTTGTTATAAAAATGATGGCTGCTCTTGCATTAAGTGTAGCGTTATTATTTGGTGGGGGAACTGTCTTTATATATGCTGCCGCAGGAAACATAGATGTGGGTTCCTATGACAGTTCAGTTGGGACAATATTTGGAGTTCACTTGGCTTTGCTGATGTTCTATTATTCTTTTGCACTGTTTAAGTACATTGTAAGTGATTAAAATGCGACTTCCATTTAGTAAAAACAAAACAGAAAAAAAAGATACAGATTTCTTGAGTCTTACTCTGAAAGAAAAAATAAAACTAATAGCTCTTTTTTGCTTGAAATGGGGAAGTATAGTTTTAGTAATAGAAACCCTGCTTTGGGTACTTCTAGAAGTAGCAGTTGGTGGGTTCTTTTTCGAAACCTCCGTGTTCATTGCTATGGGCGGATACTTCTATTCAGGTGATCTTATAGCATTTAATGGTGGTGCAATCTTCGAAACAACCCTCCTTTATCTCCCTGCTGCATCACTGATAGTTGGAGGGTGCATGGGGGGTTTGAGTAGATATAATGTACCTCCAAAAATGAGAATAATAGAACCTGATGATCAAGCGGTTACACCAGCTGAGTTTCAAATCAGAATTAGATATGATGAGATCAGAATAGAACCTGAAACTATTTCTGTATATGTTAATGAAAAAGCTATTCCAAGTAAAGTTAACAAAGAAAATAATATAATTTATATTCCTAAAGTCTTCAAAACTCCTCCAAAAAAAGCTGTATCTTTATTCATTAGTGCTGTAACTCAGGATGTAAAAGGAAAAGAGGTTAAAGACAAAATCCGAGTGATTTGTGATCCTGAATCAGATAGAGAGGAGTATCTTGATTATTGGGAATTCAAGAGAGAAGATGAAACCTTCTGGGGAAAAGAGATGATAGCTGCAAACAAACATGCCAAAAGAAATCTAACAGCAGTAAAACTGGTAATTTTAGCTGTTGTAATGATTGGAGCTAATTATCTGTTAAGCATTATAATTAGAGCAATTTCAATGAAATTATAGCTAGAATTATTGCTTGATTGTGAACATTTTTAATGATATTTGTCACATATAATCTAAAGAGGTCACTTTTTATGAATAAAAGATCGAGGAAAATAACTTACTTTAGTATTAGTTTAGCATTCATAGTTCTCTTAGGGAGTTCCTATGCCACTTTAGGAAATGACAGTGAAATTAATTCAGAGCAGAATGATTATGCAAAGATTGCTTATGATTTATTTAATAGTGATCCTACAAATCCCACACAAATTCTGAAATACAAATATCTGTCAGAAGTTCCTCAACCTGTTTCTGACTTACCAAAACTCAGTGTTCCAGTCAAAACAGATGTTATAGATGAAGTACAAGATTTTTGGATAATTGATTCCTTTCTTTCATTTCCTTATACATATGTTCAGAGATCTGCTAAATTACTAGCTATTGGAGCAAACAGTTATGTTTATGTTTTGAATAGTTTAATTTCTTCGAATGGAATAGCCAATGCAAAAGCAAAAGCAGAAGATTGGAGAGATGAATTTGAAACAAAAATATACCCAAATGATATTCTCTTCTTTGGACATCCAAATGGTACTTTAGGAGATATTGATGACGATTCTCATGTAACAATTCTAATATCTGATCTGGATGGTGGAGTTGCTGGGTATTTTGATCCAAATAATGAAGGAACTGGTGGAACTTCAAACCAAAGAGAAATGGTTTATGTAGATTATTCTACAACTTACGGGGTTCTAGCTCATGAGTTTCAACATTTAATTCATTTTAATTACGATACAGATGAATTCTGGTGGATTGATGAGGGTTGTGCTGAACTTGCTAAATATCTCAATGGATATGATATAGTCAATAATTTAACAGTTTTTGCACGAGATTATTTTGCTCATAATGTTGATGACTCACTATTATATTGGAATTATGAGAGCATAGGTGGAAAGGATGTACGTATTGATTATGGAGGAGCTTATCTCTTTATTTTCTATTTAGCTGAGAAATACGGGATTGATGCAGTAACCTTCTTAGTCAATGAGACGGCTGGTGGAGCACCTAGTGTTGAAAATGCTCTTGCAAACGTTGGATATACTATAGAATTTAATGATTTGTTTCTAAATTGGGCAACTGCATTATATGTAGACGATACATCATTCGGTGGAGGATTATACGGGTTTATTAATCTCGACATTCCAATGGATTCTGAGTTGATTTCAACAGTTCCAACATCTGAAATTAATAAATTAAATCGGTTTTATGGGCTTTATGTTGCAAAACTGAATTCACCTCCTGATTACCTTATGTTTGAACCAACTGATCCAGCTTCAACTTATTTGGGAATGTCTTTCGCTGTTCATGACATGAATGGGTGGACAGTAACTAAAAGTATTCAAAATACAGATATTGTTGAATTCTTTAATGGAACGCTTGTAGATGAAGTATATATAATAACTAGTTTGATGACAGAAACAACACCTATAATCTCGGCAGGGAATGATCAGTTTGGTTTGGGAACTACAGATTATATCGATTTTACATTATTACCAGGTAGCCCTCTTACAGTAGATTCTCTTAGCTATAATTATGTAAGTGGAAATTGGAATTTTTCGTTGTACAATGTAGTTATTCTAGATGAAAATTCAACCCCTATTACTGATTCAAGTGGAGTAGATGTGTATGTTCAATTCCAGTTTGATGGGTCCTCAACAATTTACACAATTCTTGCTATGAATTATTCTGTATCTCTTGATTGGTACATTACACTATCCTTGCAATCTTTTGATGAAGCTACTTATGATGTGTCAATTATCGCATCTGGATCATCACAATATGGTGAATCACATGTAGATCTGATTAATATTGATCACATTCTAGCAGTTGAAGAACCTTCCTTCACTTTGAACAGTGAATCAACGGGAATTTACGTAAGGGGAAATGCAAGCTACACTCAACTTGATGCATGGGATTCATTCTCAGAAAATGTTCTTGTGATGATTCTCTTATATGATTCACAAGGAGTAACTGTCGATGCATTTTCAATGCTTTATAATCCATCTACAAATGACTGGGAAAGTGGCTTAATTGATCTCAGTATGTACTTCGGAGACCATCATATAAAAATTAGTTTTAGATATGCGGGTAGAACTGTAAAATCTGTTGATTCTGATACATTTATGATTGAAGGTTCTCCACTTCCAACAACTTCATTAGATTTTTCATTCTGGATGGGAATAATTATTGTCTGTATTGGTATATCAATTGTAACAATTAAAAGAAGAAGTAAATGATGGAACTTCCTCTTCTAATCTCGTTTTTTTCATTTATAAACTACCATTTACTATGACATGAATTTTGTACAAATTCTTTAGAAGTGCCTAGAGCACATCATGGGGACGCCACATACCCTCCTACCCCGCACATTACGCAAAGATGCTTACGCACGTTATGAAACTTGGTTAAACTTGCCAGAGGCTTTCTAACCGTCGTTTAAGTGGGTCCCCTCACGTGCGATGAGGGGAAGTCATGACGACTTTGTTAGTTAGTGGGTTATCAGCACAGAGCTAGCTAGGCTCCCCGTTTCATGGTAAGTTTACTGAGGGACAACCACTTGGTAGTTGCGAAACAGGTAAGTGCTGAAGCACACACCATCTAGCTTTCTATGTTTACTTTCATATATAAACCCAGAGAAAAAAAACGCTCAAGCTTACTCGCTCCTATGGCAAGATTAGTCAACTTTCCTACACTCAGTGGACGACGGTTTGCTTTTGCATGATTGTTGGATGTAAACCCGAGGATCACCATAAAGTTGGTGCATGTCTACAATCCTTCAGATTAGAAATTACATCACTATATTTAAACACCAAAAAAATGTACAAAGTTATGTATAATTTTATATACTAATTCACTGAATAAATACTTATGAGTCAACTAGAGTTATCTAACCTTTTTTCAGTTGATAGGGAAGGAAAACCAACAATTAAGATAGTTCTGTTTGGACCTCCGATGAGTGGTAAAACAAGCATGTTGACAGTTTTCAACGCACTCAGAAGAATGGAGAATCCAAAAACTATTGTTTCGGCATTAACAAAAATACAAGATGATTCAGGTCGTACAGTATTTTTTGATCAAGGTGTCTTTCAAACACCTCCATTTAAAGGAAATAATTTTGATAGATTGCGATACCAACTCTGGACAGTTCCTGGCGAAGAAAGACACAAAGTTCAAAGAGATATTGTCATGAAAGGTGTCGATGCAGTTCTACTATTCTTGAACTTCGAAAAAACAGCAGAGGAGCAAAATAAGGCAATTATTAAGGAAGCTAAGGAAATAGTAGGTGAGAATTTTGGTTCTAGTATTCCTGTAGTTGCTTATATCAACAAATCTGATTTACCAGCTGAGGAACGACTTGATAAGAGAGATATTATCCAAAATCTACTTGATGAAGGTGCCATTCATAGTGATAAAGCCGCAAACTTAGTATTAACTGGAAGTTGCTTAAACGCAAGGAATGAATTGCTTTCTATCCTAACATCTCCCAAAAGAGATGAGCATTTTGATGATAGTAGTAGATTGCGAATAGATAAGAGACCAGATTCAGTTTGGTTGATTGTTAAACCTATTCAAAAACTCACTCAGTTAGCTGTAGAACAAAGATTGGAATACGTCCAGAGCATCTGAAACTCCATTTTTTTCCAGTTTTAAATCTATTATAATAATTGGACTGATTTTAAACATCAAATAGCAAAAAAAGATATAACAACTTTCTTACAAAAGAGATGAATGTTTAGAATTGAATTACGTTATCTAAGCTAATTTTTGCTAATTCGTATGGGGTGTTGCGTGGAACTTCAACTAAACGAAGTTCAAATTGGCCTCTTCTGAAATATCTATCCTCGAATTTAAAATATTCGTCCATTGTTTTTCTTAACATTCTGTTAAGAGATTCAGTGATATCTCTAGTTCCAACAGGTTTGTGATTAAAGTATTTGCTTTGAACTACTCTGATAAGTTCATATTTACTTATCTTAGTTTGATCCCTTAAACGTAATAACTCGAGCATTAAAGCTGAGTTTACTTGACCACTATAACAGTTTAATCTGTTGATGATTCTCTTATAGCGGATAGGATGATTATCTTCTATCCTAAATCGGTCAACGCTTAAGAAAGCACCTGCACTATATGCTATAATCAACCCCATAACTGCATTAAATTCTCGCAAACGAATTGCTTCGTTTAAACGAACTCTTTTACCATTCTCAGTTGTAAATAGTTGAGCTGATTGTCGTAGGACACGATCAATCTGAGCCCTCACCTCTAGTTCGTCCATATCTTGCTGAAATATACCCACAGTTATCACCTGGGTTTACGTGTGCTAGCCATAAAATAGCACATACCTTTATATACTTTTTCCAGTAGTATATAATCTTCTAAGCTACTTTAAAGCGTTGAAACCTTTAAATATATGCTTTTTGCGTTTTAATAATTGGAATAAAAAACTCTAGAATTGAATCTCGAGCTTTTATAGCAATTTAAGAATATTAGAATGAATTCAGTAAGTGCAAAGAGCTAAGCGATTAGCTTTGCTTGTGAACTTACAAATGGTTTAAATAATGAAATCATGAGATAAAAACAGTGGTGAAAAATATGCCTATCGCGCCCATGACAAATGCTGTTGGAATTGATCTTGGAACAAGCACAATAAAACTTACATCAGGAAACATGAAGTATAGGATTCCTTCTGTTATAGGAACCCCTAATCCTGGTTGGCAAGGTATGTCTTCTGATAAAAGTTGGTTAAACAATCTTATAATAGAAGATGCAAAGGGACAAGAAGTTTACATAGGAGAACTAGCTAGGCTTCAAAGTGAGATTAGAAAGCCTTTGGCTTCAGAAGGAAAGATGAAATCAATTCAAAATAGTCTTCTAGCTTTGAAAGCTATTTTGAGTCTTATTATGAAATCCAGTTATGAACAATTTGTAGTGGCTACAGGTGTTCCCATTGCAACTGGCGTTGATGAAAGTAAGGAATTAAGTAGAGGTCTCAAAGGAACTCACGAAATTAAGGTTCGAAATGATGCTACTGGTGAATCAAAGCAGATGAAAATCTTAATTGAACAAGTATTCATTGCACCAGAACCTTACGGAACTTACTGGCACACATTAAAAACAAGCGGTGTTCAAACTGCAGTAGATTCGATAATTGTAGATGTTGGTCACGGAACTACTGACATTCTTTGTATGTATAAAGGTAATATGATGAGAGCTGCATCAGGTTCTTTAGAAGAAGCAGTTGACAGTTTAACAAGTGCTCTATCTAGAGCAATTCAAGAAAAAGCTGGCAAAATCATACGACCATTTGACTTAATGACAGCTATAGAACAAGGTAAGAAAAATATTCTAGTTGGTGGAAAAGCTCTAGATATTAGCTCAGCAATGGAACAAGCAGTTATTTCCATTGCAGACGTGATTGTTGATGAAAGCAATCGACTTCTAAACAATCTTCCTCCTGATGCATGGATTGAGAAAGTTATTGTTTGTGGTGGAGGGGCATATATCTTTGGTGATTACCTAAAACAAGCCTTCTTTGAAGCCAACATAGTTAAGAACACCAATGAAGTATTGCAACCAACTGACGCTGTGCTGTCAAATGCTTTAGGTTTTGAGCAAATCGCTCTTACAAAATTAAAGAAATAATAAGCATCAAGCTTATTTTTTACTTTTCATTTCTTCTGTATCTACTGTAGATCCTAATTTTAATTTTTCATCAAGTTTTATAGCATAGCCTGGACCCATAATGAGATAAATTATCATTAGAACTGCAATTCCATATGCAGGATAAACCATCCAATTTGGATTGAAAGGAAGTACAGCAAAAAGAACAACACACAGTGTAGTAGTTACTATCCAAAACATGTCAAATTTTGTAGGTACTCCCTTAAAGGAGGGAAATGGAATTTTTGATAACATGAATCCTGAAATTATTACTGTCGATAACATAATCACCCATTGTCCTGTGTATGGAAAAATAACTAAACAAGCAACAACCATCCCTGCAAATGGACTAGGCAACCCATTAAAATATGGTGTATAAAGTGGATCTCGCTTAACGAATCGATAAAGTCTAAACCATACTGCACTTATGTAAACTAATCCTGTGAAAATACCTGCAACAATATTCCAAGTTTGTATAGGCCAAGAAGCAACTGTGAAACCCAAGTATATAGCGGGAAAGACCCCAAACGCAATAGAATCCACAATTGTATCAATATCAACCGCCAATTTTCTACTGCCGCTTATTCTTGCTAATTTTCCATCTGCAAAATCAAAAATTGAACATAATGCTATTATTTTTGCAAACCAATAGTTGAAATCTGTTGGATTAATAAAAGTGAAAACAATTCCAATAATTGCTAGAATCAGGCTTGAAAAAGTAAGGAAATTTGCCAAAATCCAAGCTGACTTTTTTATCCAGTTTTTTTGTAAAAATGTTACATCTTGCCATTCCATTTAATCACATTCAGCTAACACTGTCTTCCCAGCTCTTACTACATCAGATTTACCTATTTTAAATTTAAACTTTTTATCGCTTTTGATTTCTAAACTTGTTAGTGAACCAAACCTGATGGTACCTATTACTTCCCCTTGTTTTACGCTATCTCCCCCTTTAACATAAGCAACTGTTCTTCTAGCAAAGATACCTGAAATCTGAGTTACAACTGCATTAATGTTTTCCACCTCATCAATAATTTCTATCTTATTCCTCTGGTTTTTCTTTGCATAATTTGGAAAATATGCCGGCCAATGAGCACCCTTCTTGAATACTGTTTTTGTTACTTTTCCTTTAATTGGACTTCTTGTCATATGAACATCAAATGGTGACATTCTAATCACACAATAGATTATTCCATCTTTCTCTTCAACTTCCATAATTCTTCCATCAGCTGGAGCTAGAATTTTATTGATGTCTATACTAAAGAACCTTTCAGGATTTCTAAAAGACCAAATCAAGAAAGAGCTTGTTATTACAATTAAGCCGAGTATAATGAAATGCCAAAAGAAGCTGGTAAGATACCATATTACAAATGATAAAATGAAACATAGAGCTGAAAAAGCTATTAAAAACAAAACAATGAACTTTGTTCCTTTTGCGATAGTCATTTGAATCCTCATAATTCCCTTGTGTAATTAATCTCGTGAGAATCTCAATAGAATTAAAGAAAACAGTGTTAAAAATGTTTGCCAAAGGAAGAAAAAGAGGGAAAAAACTAGTTTTTCCTTTTTCTTAAGAAAGTAATTAGAGCGGCTATAGATAACAGCCCTAATATTGCATAAAATGTGTTCACTGGGCTTCCTTTTGGTTTCGTTGTTGGAATAATATATGTGGCTTCAATTATATTACTCGCTGCATCTTCTGCATAGATATACAATGTGTTATCTCCTTCAATTAGAGAAGAAACTAATACAACAAAGGTTCTCACTTTTCCGGTTCCAGATATGCTAACGCTTCCACCATTAAGTTCTACATTCGTTGTAATAATGTCTGTAATCGTATCTTGAATCTTGAAATCCAATCTAGCAGATTCTGGGACTGTATAATTTGCCCAAGTTCCAGAGGTAATTACTGGTGGATTTGAATCAAATATGTACTCACCAATCCATTTATCATCTGCAGATTCAAGAATGAATGTGTAGATACCTTCTTCTGCATAAGTAAGTCTGTAGCTATATTGCCCACCACCAACATCAATTAACGATACAAATTGGAATGAAGATCCAGTTGGCTCTACAAATTCAACAGAAGCAGCAATATCTGCAAGTGGATCAAGTGAATATATGTCAAAATCTACACCTGTTTCATCTTCACTGGAAACTGCTGTGATTTTTTCTCTAGCAGTTAACCAATTGAATGCATTTATTGTAAAAATCTCATTTTGTGTTCCAGTGTTGTACAAATTAAGATATCCCACTGTATCCAGCTGAAAATTAGTTGAAGCAACCAATACTCTTCCTCCTGCTAAATTCTCCCAGAGAGCAACTGTTGGTTTGTTTGCATATTTTGCTAGAGAAATAGCATCACCTGTGACAGTTAACGTTGTACCATAATGATCCATGTAATCGACACCTTCAGTAACAGCATGAGTCTTAGTTACTGGTATTTTTACTGGAGCATCAAATTCAAACAAATCATATGAAGCTTCAATTCCATAAATAGAAGTGAGCTCATTTAATCTTGTTATGTTGGTTCCAAGATTTCTATCTCCAACAGGCGTTTCCTGTGATGATAAACCTAAGAAGTCTATAAACAAACCTCCTCCACCATTTACGTAATTTTGAATGGCCGTAATTTCACTTTCTGTTATTTCTGTATAACCCGAAATGGTATAAGCTTCATCAAGTCGCAACTCAAAGGGATCTGGTATCCAAATAGCATCATATTGATTTAACAAATCTTCAGTAATGACGTTTTCTTCTCCAGTTATGTTAAGCAATCTATACTCATTAACAGCAATTCCCTTTGCTAGAAGATCCTCAATGGCATAATAATACTGACCAAGAAAATTATCTATTCCATAATCTGTAAATAGCCTTGCATAAAGTATTTTTCCTTTACCTTCCTTAACTGTAATTTCTATTGGAGTAGTAGTTGTTACACCTGCAGCAGTCTCATAAGTAATAATACCTGTGTAAAGACCTAAAGCTGCATTGTCAGGAACATTAATTGCCAAATAATAATTTTTTGTCCATGGTCCTGTAACTGCTGTAGTGTTCAAATCCAGAATAGTTGTAATATTTCCACTAAGAACTGGATTTAAATCTTCCCAAGGAGTTGAAGATACTGATTGGACATATAATTCTGCATGAAATCCTTGAGGTATGTTCGTATAATCAAGTATTGGGAAGTATGGATGTGCATAAAGAATAACTGGGAAACCAGAACCATTAGTGGGAGCAGATTGAATATTAGTAAAAGCAGTACCAAAGTTTGCGAGTCCTGCACCACTGCTGAGGTAACTGTTAATTCCAAGATCAGCTGACTCCATAAGAGCTGCTTTAATTAAACCAGCATCATAAGGTATTCCTTGATCTTTTAATGCTTCAATTAACACTGCTACACCACCTGCAATATGTGGAGTTGCCATTGAAGTTCCGCTTCCAGTCACGTAAGCTGAAGGATTCTCAATTCCACAACTAATTATATCCCTACCTGGAGCTGCAATATCTGGTTTAAGATAGCCCTCCGCTGTGGGTCCATTTGAACTAACACCATATATACCACCTGTTACTGTTGTTCCTGCAACGCTTATTGCATTTGGTGCAGATCCCGGAGAATCTAATGTGTAAAAACCACTTACACCCGCATTACCTGCTGCTGCAGCAACAACCACTCCTTGAGCGATCATTTCTTCTACTGCAATTTCAGTTAAATCCATTCCTTCACTGTCTCCCCCGCCCCAACTGAGGTTGACAACATCTACACCTATAGTCAGACCATGATCCATTGCGGCTATTCCAGCTAAAGCATAGACTGTGGAGCCAGAACCACCTATTTTTGCAACTAGAATGTCTGCATCTGGAGCCATTCCTATATTCTCTCCATTAGCGATTCCTGCACCTGCTGCTATTCCAGCAGTATGAGTTCCATGACCGTTCAAATCGTCGATTGAATAATCATTGAATGGAGCTCCATATATTGTCAAAAGGAATGATTGGCTTGTATCCAGTATTCTCTCCTCAAAATCGA
Organism: Candidatus Heimdallarchaeota archaeon; assembly: GCA_019057375.1. Lineage (GTDB taxonomy): Archaea > Asgardarchaeota > Heimdallarchaeia > Heimdallarchaeales > Heimdallarchaeaceae > UBA460. The sequence goes on along the minus strand of DXJF01000130.1, from coordinate 17,434 downwards.
GATGGTCTTCAAATATCCCAGAATCTATGTCATAAACTACAGTATTACTGCCTGTATAACCTAGAGACCAAAGATCATCTATGTTGAGTAAGTCTCTTGTTTGAAGAGTTTGTTTCACACCTGAAGAATCTAACATTATATATTCAGTTTCTTCTGGTTGTTCATAGAAGTAAAATTTGGAATCTGTAATATCTAAAACGGTATCTACGCCGTCTATTTTTCTATATTCATCCTTTTTACTCAAATAATCCTCCAAAGCAACCATTTTGAGATTAGAAAATGTTAATTCTTCTACTGGATTATAAGAATCAACAAAGCTATTAAACATTGCTTTTTTATCAAAATGCAAAACAAAAGTTCTCATCGAATCAATGAAGGGCTGTTCTGGAAGAGAAGATGGTTGTGTAATTATTTCTATTTCCACATTAGTGTCATTTTGAGCAATGGATGTCATAATCATCATTGAACTCATTTGAAACATAAACAAAGAAAATAGAAAGATAGTTGTAACAATAATTGCTTTTCGTTTCATAAGTCTTTATTATATTATTTCCTTCATAAATTTTTTTGAACATCATTATTTCAAAAAGATGAAAAATATAGATTTATTTTTTCTGTTGATACTGCAATTTTTATTAAATCCTAAACATTCTTCTAACCAAATAATTATCTATTGGAGTTTAAAAAATGACAAATGAGCAATTTATCCCTCTTTACCAACTAGATTCCTTCAGTAATGAATCTTTCAAAGGAAATCCTGCTGCTGTATGTTTAATCGTTCGAGAGCATGATGATGCACTTCTTCAGAAGATAGCAGCTGAAATGAATCTTTCAGAAACAGCCTTTATCTATGTAAACGATTTCAAAACTATTAGGAGTGTAGATACTTTTCGATTAAGATGGTTCACCCCTCAAGTAGAAGTTAATCTTTGTGGGCATGCAACATTGGCTGCGGCCGCAGTTCTTTTTAATGAATATCACTTGATCGCTGATGTAATTAAATTTGAAACCCTGAGCGGTCAATTATTGGCTAAAAAAACAGCTGAGAAAATACAATTAAACTTCCCATTGACTGAATCAAGTACTTGTGAACCCGATGAGAAAATGCTTGATGCATTGGGAATTCATGAATTTGAAGACTATGTATATTCTGAGAAAAGTCAAGACCTATTAATCCAATTGAGGGACATGGAAACTGTGGAGCAGTTAACACCAGATTTCAATGCAATGAAGATGATTGATTCTAGCAGAACCATAAGGGGTGTAATGGTAACTGCTAAAGGGGATAATCATTATGATTTTGTATCCAGGTTTTTTGCTCCTTGGGTAGGAATTAACGAAGACCCAGTAACAGGTTCTGCTCACACACAGCTTCAACCTTACTGGTCTAAACTTTTAGGAAAAAATGAAATGAAAGCTAAGCAAGTTTCTAGTAGAAGCGGAGAATTAATTGTAAGAGCAACTAAGGAGAATAGAGTCGAAATAGAAGGCGATGCAACTTTAGTTATGAAAGGAAAGTTATTCCTCTAGGAATCTCCTTAAACAAAAGTTACTCCCTAATTTTTCTTTATAAAGCTCTGTGTGAAACATATAGATATAATAGTATGGAAAACTGATTATCTATGAATTTATAAATGATTAATCAAAGAAATATGAATCTCTTAATGTGGCTTTTAAAGGCTTAATAGACAAGTTTAAAATAATTCTAAAAAATTGGAATTACGTTTAGAAATTTGCATAAATTCGTTTCACTGAACTGTATATAACTGTCGGTGTGTAAATTAACATATGAGAGTCTTACTCACGGGGGCATTTGGAAATGTGGGACAAAGTACCTTAGAGGTTTTACTTAGGAAAGGGTACTCTGTAAAATGTTTTGACTTAAAGAATCCTAGAAATCTAAAAATTTATAAAAAAATGAAAAAACTTGGATATTTTGATACTATCTGGGGAGATATCAGAGATAAGGAAGTAACAGATGATTTAGTTAAAGATGTTGATGTTATAATTCATCTAGCTGCAATAATTCCTCCTTTAGCATACGATAAACCAGATTTAGCATATGATGTTAATGTAACTGGTGCAACTAACATATTACGTGCAGTAGAGAGGATGGAATCACCTCCTAAACTTATTTACGCATCCTCTATCGCAGTTCATGGTAACAGAATGAGTCATATTCCTCCTACAAGGATATCTGATCCAATAAATCCTCTGGAATATGATAATTATGCTAAACATAAAGTTGAGATGGAAAAGAAACTAATTGATAGTAAAATCCCCTGGACAATTTTACGATTTGCTGCAATTACACCATTTGAACTAGGCTGGAATATTCCTGATATAATGTATGAAATACCTTTGAAACAAAGAATAGAGATCGCAGATACTAGAGATGTTGGATTAGCTTGCGCAAATGCTGTTGAAGCTGACACTGAAGGAAAGATTCTTTTCATCGGAGGTGGAGAGGGAAATCAATTATACCAATCCGACTATGTTTCAAAACTGCTTGAAGCTTTGGGGATAGGGATGTTACCTGAAGAAGCATTTAAGCTTGTAAAAAATATTGATGATTATTATCACTGCGATTGGATGAACACAACAGAAGCAGAGAAATTACTGAAATTTCAAAGATATTCTTTTGAAGATTTCCTCAGAGTTTTCAAGAAGAAAATTGGCTTTAAAAGATTTTTAATAAAATTGTTTAAACCTATAGTTAGAAGCATTCTACTCAATAAATCACCCTACTATAAAAGTCAAACACACAATATCACTTAAGAATTAGAGTAGTTTTCATCAATTGTTTGTGGTTTTCCTTCCCCAGGAGAACACCAAGTGTTCTCTCTTACCTCTTTATTTATCTTAGATGAAGTGCTATTTATTGTTGGTTTATGAATAGGAATAGTTTACAGAATTACTACTTATCTATTAAATTCCTCGTTAGGCGAAAAAAGGAAAGCAAGGAAGATTTAAGTTTAAAAGAAGGTGGGTTCGCCTTCAAACACTCTGTCTGAGATTTCATAAAGATTGTTGATTATTTTCTGCATTACTCTTATAAACCAGTTTACCAACTTTTATTGTGTGAGAAAGAGATTAGAACTTGAAAAAATAGTTAAATTACCTTATTTCGTTCATCATCATCACTTTAATAGACATGATAATCTCTGGTTCTGTAGTGACATTGAAGGATCAGACAAAGCTTTTGAAGTTAGTCTTGAAGATTTTTCTTATAAGACGTTTCAAGAAAGTTTGGGTTTAAACCTACTTACTAGCTTTTTCTGGTTGGAAGAAAATAAAAAGCTTTTGATTAATAGAGATAAAGAGGGGGATGAACAATATAGTGTGTATCTATATGACTTTGAAAAGAATGAGGAAATAAACCTAACAGACACTCCTAAAAACAAGGAGTTCTGCATAGACATCAGCCCCGATAAGAAATACATCCTATTACGCTCAAATAGAAAAAAAACTGATAATCTGTTCAAAGTAAACATAGAGACAAAAAAATTAACACAATTAACTTTTCATGATTTGCCATCTGGAGGAGGTGTGTGGTCTCCTCAGAATGTCATTTACTATTCTGCTAGAACCACAGAAAACAGAAGAAACGAGGATGTTTGGATGGTACAGTCTGATGGTTCTAATAGCAAACAACTATTACATCTTTCTGATGATTCGTTAGACCATATATATGATATATCTAATGATGGTGAATTACTACTAGTTTGCACAAATGCAAAAGGGACAGATCAAGCTCTAATTTATAATACGCAAACTGATGAACTCAACTGGTTTGGTGAAAACCAGTTTCAAGAACGTGGTATGCAAATTAGTAAAGATAAAAGAAAGTTACTGGTTATTAGGGATGAAGCCGTTAGATCTTATCCAGTTATCTATAACATTGAAACAAAAGAAGAAATTATTCCAAGTATACCTGGTGTAATTTACAGAGTTCAATTTACAGGAGATGATAGATATCTGTTTTATAGCCGCTCTGACCCACAAACACCTAGTGTGTTAGCCCTATTTGATTTATCTAAAAAAGTAGAAATTCCTATTATAAACCCTGTTTCTGACTATGTTAAAGAAGATTTTTATGAACCTGAATTCATTAATTACACTACTTTTGATGGGAGAGAAATAGGTGCCGTTATCTATAGACCTGATATAGAGGAAGGAAAAAAATACCCAGCAATAGTTTTGGCACCAGGAGGACCAGGTGGAAGACTTTTATGGGATTTTTACTCGTTTGCACAAGTAGCAGTTGACCATGGATTTATATTAATCTCTCCACATGTTAGAGGTTCATTTGGATATGGGAAAGAGTTCAGAGATCTAATCAACTTTGACATAGGTGGAGGGGATGCAAAAGATTACATTTACTCGAAGAAATATCTTGAATCACTTGAATACGTTGATACAAATAGGATTGGTATTTATGGTGGTTCTTATGGAGGATACATGACTTATCTCCAATTAACTAAATATGCAGATGCAGGTTGGAATGCAGGTGCAGCATATGTAGGGATAACAAGTTGGAAAACAATGTATGATGCTGGAATGCCAGCTTACAAAAACTGGATAGAAGGTTTGTTTGGAACTTATGCAGAAAATAAAGAATTATGGGAAGATAGGAGCCCATTGAATTATGTCAAGTCAATCAAAGCTCCAATCCTGATGATTCAAGCTGTAAATGATCCACGGTGCCCGATTAGTGAGTCAAGACAATTTCGAGATAGATTACTTCAGTTAGGTAAGAAAGAAGGGGTAGATTTTGAATATTTTGAGATTGGTGGAGAAGGTCATACACTTTCGGGGCAAGAAGCTAGGCTAAGATATGATAAAATGGTGCTTGAGTTTTTTGCTAAATATCTTAGATAGCTATTGCAGTATTGGAAAAAGAAGAAAAAGAATATCAGAAGAAGGTTGGTTCACCTTCAAACACTCTATCTGGAGGTTCTTTGAAGAGTAACGCAAATGAACTAATCTTCAAGCTTTTCTTGTATTTGCTGAATATAATAATTAAATATTCTTTGTGCTTTTTTGCAATCCCTGTATGTATAATGTTCAAATTCCACTTGAGTAAGAGTGTCATAATGTTGTCTGCTTCTAATGTCATATATCCATCTAATTTCCTTTTTCATAATTTTGGAAATAATCCCTTTTTCACATAGTATTGATGAAGATGCATCAAAACCAATATCCTTCTTACCAATTATGTTCTTGGCAAGAGACTTGTTAATTCCCTCAATAGCAAACCCAAAGTTTGTGATAATGTTTTTCATTAACATATCTTTTATCCTAGGTACGAGTGAAAATCTCTTTACTGCCCAACTAAGAAAGTCATTTAACATCAGAAGATAGGAAATATTTTTCTTCAAAATTCTGTTATTAAGAAAAGAAAGCTGTTTTTGGTATGTTCTTGCATAAGACATGATTCCATGAGGTACTTTTAATTGAGTTGAAGAAGCAATGTGTTCCATTTGCTGAAGAGCATCCTCAATTTGTTCTATGATGCTTTTGCTTTTTTCATCCATAAAAGAATAAAATGAAAGTAGGTAATATATTTATTTTTATATGGATTTTGAAAAACAATGACTAGATTCTTCTTTAAATCAGACGTTAGTCAAAAAAACTTTACATAAAATCTTTTAGTCCTAATTGTTTCTTGGTTCTCTGAAAATCCTTCAGTTCCTTATCCTTCTGGTCAATGAACCATTGTTTAATGAGTTTGACTAGAAGATCCTACAGGTTTTGTTCTTACTAAGATAGTTGTTGATGTTTTTTTCGAGATGAAAAGAGATTTCGAGAAACTCTATCAAAAACCTTTGTTTCAAGATGGAAGAAAAAGTGAGAATCTAGATGATTTAGTTTCTTATACTGTCGAAAAGTTACAGGAACTTGAAGATAAACTCTATTCTAAAAATTTGGATGAACTAGACTGTTCAATCTGTGGTCAAAGTTCTCTTATTTTGGATCAAGGGAGAGCAGAACAGACATGTAGGAATTGTGGAACAGTAATTCAAGAAAAGATGATAGAAGAAGAGATAATTAATTTTAACCAGAATAATTAATTTCCTCATTAAATTATTCCATTTCACTACCACAACTTGAACAGAATTTCGCAGAATGCTTATTTTTTGAACCACATTCTATACAAAATTTGATGTTTGAATCTTTGATAAGAACCTCTTGTTTAGAAGAGATTTGTTGATAAAGGATTTCTTGCTTCTCTCCTTTTATTTGCGTAAAATCATTAGAAGTTCTGTAGATTCCAAGTATGAATGAAACATAGTAAACTACAAGTCCAACGTAGAAAATTACGTAATAAGAAAACTGAGGTGCGTTAAATGTCCAATTACTAAGTTTGGTGTTTTGAATACTTACATGAATGATGTTGAAAAAAAGGATATAAATCTGAGAATAGAGTAGAATCCTATCCGCTCGTTTGTCTATTATTTTCTTGTTTTCCAATTCTAAAAATAGATTCCTCATGAACCAGAATGCTATAATAAAAGGTAACGGAGTAAAACAGAGTAAGATATTGTGAACAAGAAAAATCCTAAGAATAGAGAAGAGCATTGTAATGAATTCATAAGTAGCTCCTATAATCAATGTAATGGTTATCTTATTGGGTTTAAACTCCAGTTTTGGTAAAGCTTCTTCTAGTTTTCTAAAATCAGAAGCTAAAAAATAGAACAAAATGAATAACGCAGCTTCTGCAAAATATACAGCATAAAAGACATAGAAGTAAACAGTATTTATTTCCCAAAACTCAAGAGATGTCGGCTGAAGAAAAGACTTAGTCTTAATAATCTGATAAACACGAATAATAAAATGAAGTAAATACCTCAATATCGATATTATAAGGATTATTCCAATAATATTCAGATGCCTTTTGAATTTTCTTTTTACCATTGATAAAGGATCAAGAGTGATATACGCAGGCTGATACATATTAAACAGATTCTAGTTGAAAATACGAATTATTTAAGCTTATTTAACATTCTTTTGAATAATACCTTTTGTTGCCTTTTTATACCTCTTTTTGGCATCCCTTTTACCTTATCGGTTGAAGGGGAAGGTAGAAAAAAACCCAAAAAAACTTGCAAAACACCTTGGCAAGAACCCTTCAACCTTGGTCTTTCTTTTTATAGTCAAATGAAGTTCTTCGAACGGTTAGATGAGTTAAGTTTCTGATTCTTTCATTATTCTAGCTGAGAATAAAGAGGAAAAACCGATATGGTACTCATCTGTTCATTATTCATGATATTGATCAATTAGTTTTTGTAAAACTGCTGCATCTTCTTCGTTTTTCATCTGATCTTTAATTGATAAAAGAAAATCCTCTAAATCAAATTTCTCAAAATCAAAGTATCCTTGAATAATGTTATCTACTACACATAAATACCTATAACATGCAAATCCTAGTCCTTTGATAAAAACCATATATGGTAAGATATCTGAAAATTTTTCGAACAAAGATTTAAGCAAGCTTATTTGAATATCACTCTTTTCCAACTCAGTTTTAAATTCTCTAGCTTCTTTCTCTAATTTCTTCTTATATTGGTCAAATATATCCATGTCCATCATTTCAGACATTTCAAGCAAGGGATTCTTATGAGCAAAAATGTGTCTCAAAGAAATGAAATGTGCAACATAATTCAAGTCTTTTTTCCATTCAGAAGTTACTGTAGTATTCTCAGTAACTTTGAGGAGCTTCTGATTTCCCTCCATCTTTAGAAATTCCAGAATATATTTTATATTTTCCTTTAGGTCTGATATTCTTATTTTGAAAAATTCATAAACTTGTTCTGTCTTGAGAAAGCTAATTATCATCTGAATAAGAGACATAGTATATACATCTATTAGCGCATATAGCGTAGTAACAAAATAAGAAAAGACTCTAATTGGTATCTGTTCAAATAACCAAAGAACTTGTTCGTTTTGTTTCTGTTGAAAATCAGAATTTTCATCAAGCTGCTTCTCCTCATTTTGATTTTCCTGTTGTTGAGATAAAACTGTTTGAAGTTCTGAGATATCAGGTTCTAACTTCTTATGAAATTCTACCCATTCTTTCTCTATCCTTGTAAGAATTGTTTGAGCTTCATTCTTCTTATCTTCATCTAAAGTAGATTCTTCTAGTAGTTTTTGATATACATTTGGAATTGAGGAAGGTGAAACTAGTTTCTTTCTTATATTCATAGCCCATGTTATGATAGATTTAATCGATGTAATTAGCGAAACAAAACTGAATAACTCAAGAAATTCATGATGAAATTCGTCTCCAATGCTTGTCCTGAAGAAATTCTTCTTCTCAATTACTTCAATTTCCTTATCTTCCACTATTTCAGAATAAATTTCCTCTATTCTTTTCTGAATCATATCTTTAGTACTCGTTTCTTCTATACTCATACTTCTCAATTCCTAGTTTAAGACAACATGAAATATAAGGTCTTTGTAGAGTTGTTAGAAATATTCCTAATTTCACTTTTATTCTTTGACTTTTGAAGGAAGCTGAAGAGAAGAAGATATAACTATTAGTTGCAGAAAAATTTTTTGAGCAGAAGTTGTTAGAAGGGGAAATATTTCTGAAACCAAAGAAAATGTATCAGAACATCCCTTAATTTAGGGATGAATAGAGTATGTATAAAAATTATATAAAAACATTCTAAAGATAGGATGTTAAATACTCTCTATATTCTTCATATGTTGTAAATTTCAGATCAAGAATATCTTCCAACTTTAAAGAAGTATCATTAAATTGGGAAAATTCAATTTTTCTGAATAAAGCTTGGTAGTCTTTGGAATATGATTTAGGATCGATATAGGATTCAGAATCATATAAGTCTAGACATTTGAGGTAAACTTTCATACAAAGCTGATAGAAATCATTTGGAAACTCTCTTCGTATTTTTATAGGTTTAATTTCACCATGTATTAAATCACTTCTATGCTTATAAGCTTCTTTTGCAATTTTGAAGAATTTGTGTCTCTCTTCTTCTGTCTCTCCTATTAGTAGTGCTGCCCGTAGACTTAGTCGGAAAGCAAGTTCGTCTTTTATATGTGGTAATAGTAAAGCTTCCAAAGTTATAATTCCATCAATTATTTTATCTATCAGTGTTTTATAAGGAGAGAAAAATGAAAAAAGCCTATATGTAGCTACAATTATTGTTCTGTTATAACAGATAGATATTCCCAATTTGAAATTGAACAAGCTATTCTTGAAAAATCAAAGATATCAGTAGATGAATTAATTAAACAAGTGCTTCAAGAAAAGAATTTAGCATCTAATGATCAGGTTTTATTCTGTGTAAAAAGAGAACTGGTTTATCATTTGAGTAATAATTGATCTAATGAATCTTTTCAAATTCTCATACTAATAAAAATGATTTGGCACAAAATTTCTGTGGTGCTTATAATATCAACACCCTTCTAGATTCTCGATAGGCAAGAATTACAACCAAACCTGTAATTCTTCGCTTGTCACCTAAAAGGAAAAAGGAGTTGAAAGAAGAGAAGAAGTTGATTGTCAGGATTTCCATTTTGAGAATCTGAAGCAATTTTACACGTAGTACAACCGGTGGTTCCTCTACTGGTTTCAAATATTAAAACTAGAAGAGGAACCATCGATTATGACTTTTCAAAAAGGGTATCCAAGTTTATTCCAAAGAAACAATTTCAGGAAGTGAAATTTATGACAAACGAAGCAAATAATAAACAAAAACAATCAACAAATGAAAACAAGAAATATGAGAAAGATAGAGTTGTTACAAGCACACATCAAGCACGATTAGTTACTGGCTACAATCTTGTCAAACTCAGGATTAAGACAGAACTGATGGTTGCTCAAGAGTGTGATAGGCTGAGATTAATTACCGAAAGGGATACTAGAATCTGCAACGACTACCTCAGAATCATCAAACACAACGAGGAGAAAATACTACGAAAAGATGGCAAAATAAATTCTTCCCTGTTGGATAAATTGACTTTGACAACATCTAGAAAAACGCAACACAAACTACGAACAACTGTTCCCCATGACTTGAAAAAACGCTATCCTCGCTGTTCCCCTGGTGAATTCATCGAATGTAGAGATAAATCTATCTGGACTTATGAAAGCTGGAAAACACAACAAGATCTTTCCGAAAAGGAGCTGAATAGACCACAATTCAAGAAAAAAATCCCCCGAAAACTATTTACAAGGTTACTAGATAGAGGTACGTTTCAATTGATTCCTACTACCAAAGATACAGTAGCTAAGATGTGGTTAGAAGTAAGGGACTCTCTTGATACAAAACGATCTGGTAAAAGATATCATAATAGACTGTTGCTACCTTTAGCTTATTCACCTTATCACGAAAAGAAGCTAAAACTAGGGAAGATAAAGTCATTAGAACTAGTATATAAATCCAAAGAACAACAGTGGTGGGCACACGTCGCTCTCCAATATACTGTCCCTCTTTATCAATCTACTCAACCTCCAGCAGTGTTGGGCGTTGATCTAGGAATGAAGAAGACAGCTGTCGCAGTTTTACTTACCCCCTCTGGGAAAGTAATCATGGATGAACTCCGCTTCATCGTCAATAAGGAAAGACAGTCAAAAATATGGCAACTAAAGAACCGGATTAAGTCTATTCAGAAGTTGTTAGATACAAGTAACAACAATGGCCAACCCACTAAACAGCTTAACGTCAAACTCTACCAATTACGTAGAAGACTTCGATCTGTTACAGAACAGGAACTGGGATATGCAGTTAACCAACTAGTTGATTTCATTCTCCAGTTGAAGGTGCGTTATAATCTGTTTGTATCTGTTGGCTATCCTAAGGATATTCGGAAACGTCACCCCCGTGGTAGCGGAAACAAATCCTTACGAAGTAGATTGCATAAATGGTGTTATCGCCTCTTTATCACTAAACTGCAGCACAAACTTAATCGCTATGGATTTGAACCCCATCGAGTGGTAGCAATTGGAGAAAGTTGGACCTCGAAAATATGTTCAAGGTGTAATTCACTTAACACCACTCGTACAGGACAAGGACAGTTTAACTGCCAAGATTGCAACTATGAACTGGATGCTGATCTGAACGGGGCAAAGAACATAGGTAAAAGGTTGATCCAATATGCTTTGAAACCAATGCATGGCTACACCAGTATTCGAGATACACTAACAAACGAATACTACTCGATAACACTGTTCAAGTGTCTCCAGCCCTTAGGTCAATGGCTTGAGGATTCTGCAAAGAATACATCGTCTCTCTAGATTCGATGAGCTAGGTCGAGAATCTGTCATCTAATTAGTTCGACGGGTTCGGTAATGAGTGACCTCTTGTAACAAGAGATGATTCCTTTGAACAGATTTACATCATTGTATGTCTCTGTTCCAGAAAACCAGTAACTGTTACAATTTGAATCGTTTATATGTTCATGTTGTTCAGTTTTGCTACTTTGCCTACCCTTTATTACGCTGGTTTAGGATGAGTCTTGAAAGAATCTTCTTGAAAGCAAAAAAATGAATTTGAGGAGAAAATAACTCATAAAACCTTCTGTCATTTTTCTCCTTTCCTTTTTTTTCCCCTTCCTCTTTGTTAATCGATAAAAATAGAGGGGGAAAAATTCTCCTCTTAAAATCTAGTGAGAACCTTCTTCGATCTTTTTCTCAATGAGCTTTACGTAATCTTCTTGATTGAATAGATGATCAATTGGACCAGTTGCTTTGAGTTTCAGAATCCAGCCTTCACCATAACAATCTTCAGTAATTGGTGATGCATCATCTTCTAAATCTGAATTAACTTCTACAACTTCGCAATCGAATGGAGAATAGAAATCAACGACAGCTTTTAGAGCTTCAACAATACCCATTGAATCTTCATTACCGAAGGTATCACCTACTGCAGGAAGTTCTACATACGCAAGTTCACCTAGTTCGACACTAGCATAATTGCTAAGGCCATAAATCCAGATGTCTCCTTCTTGAAGAACCCATTCACTTTCTTTAGTGTAAAGAAGTCCTTCTTTTACAGTATATTTGTCTTTTACTCTTATGTCACCCATAGTAATTCCTCTATCATTTATAGGATTGTTTTAACGAGAAGAAGTTTAGTTTATAAAGATTATTAATCCGATATATTACTGATTTGAGAGGTAAATACCTCTGTTTAGTGTTAATCTAATCTAATATAGAATTCTCAGTATTATAAGTCTAAAATTATATGACAATACCACTCATCATTTCTTTTTTCTATGACAAAATTGTGCATAGTAACAGCTTTTACATCTGTTAATATCTCATATTTTTCATAATCAATATCATCACCAAAAGCTTTGCATGAGAGTTTGAACTTATCATTTTCTTCGATTTTAATTTCATAGTCTTTGAATAAAACAGATTCAACATCCTTAACAAATACTAGTTCTCCTAGAAAATCGAACAATAATAGATCTAGGGTATCAGATTCGATTTTGAATTCCCAAACGCGTTTTGCCTTAAATTCTTTAACGTTTACCATAGCTTCCATCATAGCTATTCCAGCACCTCTGAAAAGTTCAGAGAGGGTATCTGCATTAACTTCAAAAGCAAAATCTGATTTTACTTCTTCAGAGAGTATGTTGTATTTGAACATTGAACTCAGAAAGGTGAAATAAATTACTAATAAAAATAATCCCTTTGTAGATATTTTCTGATAAACCAAGAGATTTATTAAAACTAACAATTTCTTTACATTGAGAAAAATGTCAAGCAATAACATTCCAATGAAACAAATTGATGAAACAACTTGGGAAGTCCCCACATCATACAAAAAGGGTATGAGGGTACCTGCAAGATTGATTGTAACTCCAGCTCTAAAAAAAGGACTTGAAGGCAAAGTTGTAGATCAGATAACCAATGTAGCTACCCTTCCTGGAATTCAGAAATATGCAATAGCTCTTCCTGATGCACATGTTGGATATGGATTTCCAATAGGTGGTGTTGCTGCAATGGATATGGAGGAAGGAGTAATTAGCCCTGGCGGTGTTGGTTTTGATATCAATTGTGGAGTACGCATGCTCACCACAACCTTAGAAGAAAGAGATGTAAAACCTAAGATTAAGGAGCTTGTAGACAAGCTGTTTCGACGTGTTCCTGCAGGAGTAGGGGTTAAACTAACTCATGACCAATATTTGGCAAATATATCTCGTTCAGAGTTTGAAAATGTTCTAGAAGACGGAGCACAGTGGTGTTTGGAAAAAGGTTATGCTAGAGAAGAAGATGTACGTAGAATTGAAAGTCAGGGAAAGATGCCTAAAGCAGATTCTTCAAAGGTTAGTAATAAAGCACAGAGTAGAGGACTTAGACAACTAGGAACACTTGGCTCTGGTAACCATTATTTGGAAATACAAGTAGTAAAACCTGGAGATTTGTTTGACCCCGAGAAGGGTAAAAAATTAGGTTTGAATAAAAACTATCAAGTTACTGTTATGATTCACTGTGGTTCTAGAGGATTAGGCCATCAAGTTGCTTCAGATTACTTAAGAAACTGTTTAACTGCAATGACCAAATATAATATTCCAGTACTTGATCAAGAACTAGCCAGTGTTCCTATAAACTCAAAAGAAGGAGAGGATTATTTTGCAGCTATGAGTTGTGCGTCTAATATGGCTTATGCTAATCGACAAATAATAACTCATAACGTTAGACAAGTTTTCACAGAAGTCTTCAAACAAGATGAAGATGAATTAGGATTAGATTTGATTTACGATGTAGCTCATAACATTGCCAAGATTGAAGAGCACAGAATTGATGGTGAGAAAAAGAAATTAATGGTTCATCGAAAGGGAGCTACTCGAGGATTTCCACCAAATCATCCTGAAATTCCTCAAGAATATAAGGAAATTGGACAACCCATTATCATTGGAGGATCCATGGAAACTGGTTCTTATCTCTTATCAGGGACACAAAAGGCAATGGATGTAAGCTTTGGCTCAACAGCTCATGGTGCAGGACGAACAATGAGTAGAAGCAAAGCAAAAAGGCAAATAAGGGGAGATTTTCTTCAACAGAAAATGAGAGAAAAAGGGATATACGTAAAAGGAGCATCAATGCCAGGTTTAGCAGAAGAAGCTGGATTTGCATACAAAGACATTGATGAAGTAATTAATGCTCTCAAAGTATCTGGACTTGGTCATCCAATTGTAAGAGTTAAGCCTATAGGTAATGTTAAAGGATAATTTCATCCTCTTTTACTTTTTTCTTAAATCTACTATTTTCATATTTAGGTTGACTTCTTTAGTCCAAGTTTTTATTATTTCGAGGGTTTCATCAAGATTTTCCATTTCAGCTCCAGAGGCTCCTTTATGCCCTCCACCTGACATTGTATTTGCAAGTAAATCTACTCTGTATTTTTCAACATCTTTGATTGACATTGCTCTGTTTAATCTAAGACTTATTTTGGTTTCTTCTGGGTAGACAGTAAGATATGCAACCCCCTTTACTCCTCTTTTCTGCAACTCTGATGCTATAGCTGCAGTATTATAATGAAGAGGGTCATCAATAAGAATAATGAAATCAGTAATTCCAATTTCTTGTGCTATATTGAAAGATTCTTTTCGAGAATTTCGTAGTCTCCTTACACGATGTAAAACATCCTTCTCCCATAAACCATCTAACCCCTTTGATGCCAATAACTCTATAACAAGGTCATGCTCAGCCATTGTGAATGTTGATTTACATACATCTTCTAAAAACCAAACTCTTTCATCCCAATCATACTCACTTAAATTATCCTTGATTTCCATAGGAGCTGGTGTGCTATAACTAGCTGTATCAGTAATTTTGGTGATTTCAGACAATTCAACCATGAAATCTGGTAGTTTATCTCCAAAATATTCTGCAATAAGAGTGGCCCCACTTGGTGATTTAGGATCAAAAATGGAAACTTTTGCCTTGATTTCCACTCCTTCGTTTGATATATGGTGATCAAAAAAGTAGTCTATTTTATTTGAATTGAAAGGACTAAGATCTAATATTGCAAACCAGATTGAATCGATTAACACCTGAGATATCTTATCCTCCTTAAATAAAGGATAATCTATTGGAATAAAAACTAAATTTTTATCTGCAAAGAGATAACGAAACAAAGCAGCTGAAACTAGACCATCAGGACAATTGAAATGGTAAGCAACTTTTTCCTTCTTACTTAAAGTTCGCTTTAGAACTTCAGCCACATATAGTTTCCTTTGTCTTAGAATTCTGTCTAAAGATTTTTTACTCATATTTTGTCACCTGCTAAGTTTGCATAGATTCTTATATTTTTTTGGAGGATTACAGATAATTCTTCTAGTTCTATATTTTTTATTTCTTCAATTTTAATTAATACTTCTGGAATAATACCTGGAGAACCAGTTACTTTTACATTATCTATGGTATATTTAACATTACCATCTGATTCTGTCAGAATTCGATTTAAAGGTGCGTTTTTCAAAACCTCAATATGAGTGGAACCAGTAAGAATTGAAGGATTGATACTAAAAAAATAATCTCTCTCTAGGAATAGATTAAAAACTTTTTTTGGTCCAGAATACCAATGTATCAAGATGTTTTCTGAAGGGATTTTGTAAGATGTAAGAATATCTGAAGTTTCTTCTTCAGCTCCCTTTAGATGGATATTTATGGGCAAACTGTTTTTTTCAGCTTGCACTAAGAAAAATCGAAAATATTCTTCTTGGTACGGATAGCGTTCTTCTTTTTTGATGAAGTGATGATCCAAGCCTATTTCACCTATAACAATTATTTCATTATCGTTGATAATTTGTCTGAATTCTGCTTTAAGTTCTTCTTTCATTTGTGTTTTTGCTTTCCAAGGATGAATCCCTATACCAGGAATTATTTTGTTGAATTCTTTGCTCATTTCAAGGATTTTGTAAGATTCGGAAATATTGGATGAAACACCAATAACGTATTCCAAACCTGAATTTTTCCACTTTTCCATAGAAGTAGAAATATCAAAGTCTTTCATAAAATCCTTATTTGCTAAATGGCAATGAGCATCGTGAAATTTCATTATTCTAACTTCAATCACATCTTTTATATCTTTTCACATTAATTATACACATATGACTAAAGAACTCCTACCCTTAGAAGAGAGAATAAAACAGCTGGAACAAGAGGTAGAACGTTTAAGAAGATTACTAGAAGCACACATGAAAGATCATGGTGTTTCACCACCATTTCAACCAGAAACTCCTCCAGATCGACCATACAAACCAGATCGACCATACAAACCAGATCGACCTGATATTGGGCCACCAAAAGAATTCTAGCAAAATTGAATTACTGAGTTGAGCGTAGAATGCCAAAAGATGACTATGATACAATGGTACGTAAAATGATTAAAGGCAGCGAAGTTGTAGTTGAGGTTTTAGATGCCAGATTTCCAAGCTTATCAAGATCTGGCAGATATGAACGAATGGTTATGAGAGATCCAACAAAAAAACTATTGATTGTCCTGAATAAGGTTGATCTTGTTCCTGATCATATTGTAAAAAAATGGAGAAGAATTTTAAGAAGTGAGGGATTCAAAGTTATACCAACTTCAGCTCGAGAAAGATTAAGCACTTCAGTACTGAGGAATGCAATCATTTCTGCTGTTAAGGATGATTTATTCTATATTATTGCTTGTTTTATAGGTCTCCCAAACACTGGAAAAAGTTCCTTAATCAATATTTTAAAGGGGCGATCAAGTGCTCCAGTAGCCCCTATCCCAGGATTCACTAAAGCATTGCAAGCTCTTAGAATAACTACAAGATTAAAGATTTATGACACACCTGGAGTGATCTCAAAGAAATTATCCATGGCTGATCAGATACTTCTTGGTATTGCTAAACCAGAAAAACTCTCAGATCCTGTCAAAGGTGCATGGTCGTTAGTACAAAGTATTGATAAAATTAATTCTAATGCAATTAAAAAAACCTATGAAATTGAATACGAATCTCCTCCTGAGTTTTTAGAGAAATTTGCTGAAATAAGGCACAAGAGGAAAAAAGGTGGAGATTTAGACCTAGAAACAGCTGCTCGAGTTTTTCTTACCGAGTACAATAATAAAGCTAAGATACCTGTTTGGGAAGATCCTGCTGAATATCTGCGCCTTAAACAAGAAAAGAAAAGTGAAGAGTAAGTAAAAAAAGAAAAAGAAAGAAAACTATTATTCTCTTTTCCAGCCCCAAACTTTTGGGTCATAGAATGGAAGTTTGTGAACCATAGCTTTTACTTGTCTATTTCTGATCTGAACTAGAACTTCTTTACCATGTTCTGCGTATTCAATAGGTACAAAAGCCATTCCAAGACCAGCTCTAATAACAGGAGATCTGATACCATTTACCATGGAACCTATTTTTTCACCAGTCATGTTAAGGATTTCATAGTCTGCTCTTGGGATACCTTTCTCAAGTAATT
>DXJF01000129.1 GCA_019057375.1 Candidatus Heimdallarchaeota archaeon | reverse complement strand
CTGGCTCCTCTTAGTCCTGGTTTTTTCCTCTCCTTCACCCTGGGATCACGGGTTAAAAGACCGGCCTTCCTTAGAGGATTAAGATCTATTCTAAATAATGAAGAAGTGGTAAGTACAACCATATTGGGTGAAAAATCTACTCAAAGATAAGTCTTTTAAACTAAATCCAAACTTTGTTTTCATACCTAATGAAGGCACAATTGTCTGTGTGCCCGAGGTGAAATAAAAATGTACAAGAAATTTGATATTCCTGCTGAAGTCGTTAAAGAATCTTTAAGCATCTTAGAAACTTCTTCTAAAACTGGTAAAATACGAAAAGGAACTAATGAAGTTACAAAAGCAATTGAAAGAAAGACTGCTTTAATCGTATATATTGCTGAAGATGTGAACCCTCCTGAAATTGTAATGCATTTACCTCTTCTGTGTGAAGAGAATAATATTGTTTATACCTATGTAGCCACAAAAGATGATTTAGGCAAAGCCGCTGGCTTAAAAGTAGGTTCAGCTTCAATTGCTGTTGTAGATGGTGGAGAAGCTAAACAATCTATTAAAGGGTTAAGCAACAAATTGAAGGAACTTAAGAAATAATCTAGGTGAAAAAAGTGAGCTCACGAGACGACGATAGGGCAACTCCTGCTGAAGTTATTCAAGTACTAGCAAGAACTGGAAGTGTTGGGGAAGTTACCCAAGCAAGAGTTAAGGTTCTTGATGGTAGAGATAAAAACAGAATCTTAACACGAAATCTCAAAGGTCCTGTTAGGAAAGGAGATGTCATCATGCTCCGAGAAACCGAAAGGGAAGCTAAAAAAATACGTAAAAGATAAGTGATTAACAATGCCACGAACACAAAAATGCTCATACTGTGGAAAAGAAATGGAACCTGGTTGTGGTATGCTCTTTGTTCAAAAAACAGGATCAGTACTCTATTTCTGTTCAAACAAGTGTAAAAAATCACAAATAGTTCAAAAACGAGATCCTAAAAAGTTGAAATGGACAGAGAGATACGAAAGGAAATTTGTGTAATCCCTTTCTCTATTAATTCTTTTTTTAAACTCGAAATTTTGTTTTTTTTAATTTTCAAGATAAATATGGTTGAATCAATTAATTTTTATTATCACAGTAGAAATCTGTTACAAAATAAAAGGTGTATAAGTTGGAACGAGAGTTTATTATGATTAAACCTGATGGTGTTCAAAGAGGGCTTGTTGGGCAAGTAATCCAAAGAATTGAAAATGTAGGGTTCAAAGTTATTGGATTGAAAATGATTACTGTTACTATGGCTCAAGCAGAGGAGAACTATGCGATTCATAAAGGAAAACCATTCTACGAAGGTTTGTTGAAGTATATCACAAGTGGACCAGTTGTTGCAATGGTAGTCGAGGGGAAGGATGCAGTTAAGATTACTAGAAAAATAGTAGGTGCGACAAATCCAACGGATGCAGAACCGGGGTCAATTAGAGGTGATTATGCTCTAGAAATTGGGAGAAACATTATACATGCTGGAGATACACCAGAGAATGCAATTGTAGAATACAAGATTTATTTCGATGAATCAGAATTTGCAAATTACTCAAAAATAGATGAAGAATGGCTGTACGAGTAATCAAACTTCATAAATCTAATTTTTCAACATTTAAAAAAAGAAGAAAGAGAATGAGATTAGCTCTTCTTGAAGAAGAGTATCTCTTCTTTACGCATATAAAATACAGCAAAGGTAACTCCACCCAAAACTACAGTTGAACCAACCAAACCACCAACAAGAGCTCCGACTGGAAAAGCAGGATAATCGCTTGCATTAAGTGGATCAGTACCTTTCTTCACTTCTTTACCATCAGAATGACCATCGCTGTCGCTGTCTTCGTTAAAGGGGTCAGTTCCATAGAAAAATTCCTGTAAATTGGTAAGTTTATCCTTATCTGGATCTTCTGCAGTATCGTTAGAGAATGGGTCTGTTCCATAAGTAACTTCCCAGTAATCATCTAATGAATCACCATCTGTATCTCTAGAAAGTGGGTCTGTATTGTGATTTATAACCTCCTCGCCATCAGTTAACCCATCTCCGTCGCTATCTTCACTTGTTGGATCAGTTTCGTAATCGATAATTTCTGCCCCATCTGTTAAAAGATCATCATCGCTGTCTTCATCAAATGGGTCTGTATAGTAGTCAAATATCTCTTCTATATCATCAATTCTATCGTTATCAGTATCATTGAGTGGGTAATAATCAAAAACAGGGGCTCCTTCGCTATAGATATAATAACTTCCTATTCCTGTCCAATCGTACCAGTAATTCCCTTCAAGAGTTGCCATATCGTACCATGTGTTGTTTGCCCCTTCATTTCTTGCTTGTGAGGAATGACTTATACTATTGTTATAGAATATGTTGTGATGTACACTATTACCTTCTGCGTTGAAATCTAGAAAAACTGCATAATTTTGGTCATCAACAATTTCTGAATTACTTACAAAGATATTATACTTAATGGTGCTATTGTAGACATTCTGGAAATAGACGCCTGTTTCATAATTCTCATAGAAATTATTACTGATAACTGTACAATTTATATCGTCCTGAGCATCTATTGCAATAGCATTATCATAGAAATCGTTCCCTTCAATTGTTGCATTTTCACTCTCTGTGATATAAATTCCTTTGATACTATTGTTCAAAAACAAGTTATCTATTACCTTTGCATAGTGCTGTGTATAAAGATTTACTCCTGTTTTGCAGTGTAAGAAATTGTTTCCCCTCACTATTGAATATTCCATGTAATCGCTTTCGCTTGGTGAGATTCCCACACATGTATTTTCAGTATTAATAAAATCATTGTTCTCTATATCGATAAACCAAGTATCTTCTAAATCCAATCCTATCTTGTTATCACTGAAAAGATTGTTGTATATATGTGTGTAATTTGATGTCTGAATGTCCATACCCTCTTCATTTTCTGTGAAAGAACAGTCATGTACTTCCACATAATTAGAACCAGCTATCTTGACTGCGTAATTGGTGTTTCCAATATCTTGATAGGAAATTTCAACATTTGTACAATTGAAAATGAGTATCTGTCCATAATAATCTTGATTTAGTGTAAGTGATTGTAAATTTCTAAAGAAACCCAGTGGTTTATCATTAACATAGTTGTTTTCAAAGGAGTATAGAAGAAAACTTTCAGAATCATATTCTTCAATATACATCCCACCATTATAGACTCTATTGTTTGTTATGTTTGTATTAAAAGCTAATCTTAACCCAATACAATCATCATATTCGTTCCCATTGATTTCATTGTTATCAATTACACAGTACTGGGAATTGAATATGAAAACTGGTCTTTCTGAAGTACATTCTGATATAATATTATCCCTAAAAATTGTATTATGTGCTTCCCTTGTATATAACGCTTGACTATTATCAAAGAAGGTATTTTCTTCAATAAGACACCCTTCTGTCCACATCAATTGTATCGCTCGATTACTATTATGAACTATAGTATTGTTTCTGATCGTAGCAGTATTTGCTTCAACATAGGAAAATGATATCCCATCATTATCAGCATTAACGTAGCAATTCTGTATGATGAAATATGCCGTAGTTTGTCTAACATATATCCCTCTTTGATCACTTGAAGTGACGTTGTATTCATCAATTAAATATGGGTGACTTTCATTTCCGTATCCAGGGAAACCATATGTTATGAAGTCGCTATCTGAATTTATCGTAATATTATCTATTGGTTTTAGTGAACTAAGAACTGGATCATAGTTGCCTTCCTCTCTTGCAGCTTTGATTTCACTATTTTCTATTACAATCATGAATTGAACTACAAGAAGAGTGCACACGATTAAACTTAATTTTCTCTTTTTTATTTTCATAAAGAACCCTTCCCGATAATCTAACCTTCCAATATATTAAAGCATGTTTCTCCAATTTTCTGGTGCTAGATGATTCTTAGTTAAAAAACTATGTTCAACCAATTTCTTTTTATTTAAAATAATCAAGAATTCTTTGAGAATAGAGCATATCATCAGATAAACTTCTGTGGGAGATAAAATGTCAAAAGTAATAGATGCAGATAGTGGTAAAAGATTGAGAAGTCCTATTGGTGTTATTCTAGGACATGTAGATTCAGGTAAAACAAGTTTATTAGATATAGTCAGGGGGACTGCTGTTCAAGCTAGAGAAGCTGCAGGAATAACCCAACACGTTGGGGCATCTTTCTTTCCATCTCAAACAATAATTGATGTTTGTGGTCCTTTGATGAAGGCTTCAAAAATTAAACTTGACATTCCTGGTTTATTGATTGTTGATACTCCCGGTCACGCAGCATTTATGAATCTTAGAAAAAGAGGTGCTTCTGTTGCGGATATAGCAATCCTTGTTGTCGATGTTACAAGAGGATTTCAAGCTCAAACTTATGAATCTCTCGATATTTTACGTGCTCGTAAAACACCTTTCATTATTGCTGCAAACAAAATTGATAGAATTTCTTCTTGGAAATCTATTCCTGGAGCTACTTTTGCTGAAACTTATTCCAAGCAAATTCCAAAAGCAAAAGAGGACATGGATAATAGAATCTATGATATCATGGGTGAATTATCTGCATTGAGGATGGAAGGTTTCAGATATGATCAGGTCAAGGACTTCAAAAAAGCTATTGCTATTGTTCCAACTAGTGCTAAAACTGGTGA
The DNA here is from genome assembly GCA_019057375.1 of Candidatus Heimdallarchaeota archaeon. Lineage (GTDB taxonomy): Archaea > Asgardarchaeota > Heimdallarchaeia > Heimdallarchaeales > Heimdallarchaeaceae > UBA460. Next base: position 10,094 of record DXJF01000129.1, on the reverse strand, counting down.
AGGAATACCAGATTTGTTCTTAGTGTTAGCTGGATTAACACAGCAATTTATGATGCGAAAACTAGAATATAGTGAAGGACCTGGAATAGGTACAGTTCTAGAAGTGAAAGATGAAGAAGGATTAGGAACAACAATTGATGTCATTCTTTATGATGGTGTGATAAAGAAGACGGATAAAATCGTTGTTGGTGGAAGAGAAAAACCAGCCTTGTTAAAGATTCGTGCTCTTCTTGAACCCAAAGAACTGGATGAAATGAGAGATCCAAAGGATAAATTCAAAGGAGTAGACAAAATTTATGCCTCAGCTGGTGTTAAGATTGCAGCACATGGTCTTGAGGATGCTTTAGCAGGAGCCCCATTACGAGTGGCACCTGTAGGCAAAGAAGATGAAGTATTCAAAGAAGTTGAAGCAGAATTAGAAAGCTTTAGAATTGAAACAAAAACCAATGGTGTTATTCTAAAAGTAGACACTTTGGGGAGTTTAGAAGCATTAGTAGATATGATAAAAGAGAAAAATATTCCTATTCAGAAAGCTGATATCGGTGATGTCACAAAGATTGACGTAATTGATGCAGCAATAGTTGCAAACAAAACACCTGAATTTGCAGCAATTCTCTGTTTTAATGTAGATGTACTTCCAGGTGCACAAGAAGAAGTAGAAGTGAATGGTATCCAAGTATTTAATGAAAGAGTCATTTACAATCTTATTGATAATTTTGAAAGATGGATGATTGATACAAAAGATGCTATTAAATCTGAATCTCTTAAAGATTTAACAATGCCTGGTAAAATAACCATTTTACCTAACCACACTTTTCGAGCAAATAAACCTGCTATTGTTGGTGTAGAGGTTGTAGGCGGTCGTATTAAAACTACTCAAATGCTTATACGTGATGATGGACAGAGGGTAGGAAGAATTCGTCAAATACAAGATAATCAGGAAACAATCGGAGAAGCTACTAAAGGAAAACAAGTTGCTATTTCTATCAGAGGTCCTACTGTGGGGAGACAGATCAAAGAAGGAGATTCATTATTTGTTGATGTTCCTGAGAAACATGCTGTTTTGCTTATGAAAAAATTTAGTGAAATGATTTCCCCAGACGATATAAAAGTGCTCGAGGAATTTGCAGAGATTAAGAGGAAAAATGTAAGCAAATTCTGGGGATTTTAGTAGAAAAAAAAAGGAAAGAAGATGTAAGTAAATTCTGGGGATGAGTTATTCTCTTCCAAAATCCATTAGATTTTAAAGAAGATCCTTTCAGGACTCCCCCTAAACTGGCGTCGCTAAGGGTAAGCAAGGGTGTATAACTGTAAAGTTACAGTACCAGTCTTCTGGGATAGTTACATTGCTGTAAGCAGTCCAAAGGGTTCATATCGCTGATTAAGGGCACTCATTACCGAATCAGTCAAACTAAAGAGATAACTGACTCTTGACCTCGCACATCAAATTTTACTAAATGATGCATTCCTTGCAGAATCACTCAAGCCATTGGCCTAAGGGCTCGAAACAGTTGTAGTGTAGTAGCGTGTGGCATTCTTCTGTTAGTGTATCGAATATGAAATTGAAAGTTGTTTTCAACGCATATTTGATTAACCTCTTCCCTATATTCTTTGCTCCATTCAGATCTGCATCTAGTTCGTAGTTGCAATCATGGCAATTGAATTGTCCTTGTCCTGTACGGGTAGTATTTGTAGAATTGCACCTGGAACAGGTCTGAGAAGTCCAGCTTTCATTAACAGCTACTACTCGATGGGATTCAAATCCATGGTGTTTAAGCTTGTACTTAAGTTTAGTAGTAAAGAGACGATAACACCATTTATGTAGACGTCTTCTGTGGGATTTGTTTCCACTGCCCAGAGGTTGACTCTTTCGGATGTTTTTAGGATAGCCAACAGCTACAAACAGATTATAACTCTTCTTCAGCTGGAGAATGAAATCAACTAATTGATTAACTGCATGCCCCAGTTCTTGTTCAGTAACAGAACGAAGTCTTTTACGCAGAAGAAAGAGAGTAGCGTTAAGCTGTTCAGTGTGCTGACCATTGTTGAGACTTTTGTTCAACTTCCTCTGAGTATCTCCGATCTGTTTTTCTAGTTGCCAAATTTTAGACTGTCTCTCCTTATTGACAATGAAGCGGAGTTCATCCATTATTACTTTCCCCGTAGGTGTAAGTAATACTGCAACAGCTGTCTTCTTTATCCCTAGATCTACTCCTAACACTGCGGGAGGGTTAGTAGAGTGGTAGCTGGGGACAGAATACATGAGGGTGAAATGTGCCCACCACTGTTGTTCTTTGGATTTATGTATGAGTTCCACCTTTTTGATGTTCTCTGGTTTCAGCTTCTTCTCGTGATAAGGGGAGAAAGCTAAAGGTAACCATAGTCTGTTATGGTTTTTTGTACCAGATTTTTTCGAATCAGTTCGTTCGTCAGATCTTCTTGTGTCAAGCGAATCCCTTATATCCAGCCAAAGTATAGCTTCGGTATTTTCAGGTTCTGAATGTACCTTGATCGTACCTCTACTTCCAGTTCCTTTGAACATGGGTCGGGGAGTTTTCTTCTTGAATTCTGGTCTACTCAGTTCCTTTTTGGAAACATCCTGTTTTGCTTTCCAGCTTTCATAAGTCGAGATGGCTTTACTACTGCATTCTTGGAATTCATCATGGGAACAACGGGGATAACGCTTCTTCAAGTCATGAGGAACAGATGACCTTATCTCGTTCTCATTTTTCTTTGAAGTAGTTAAAGTCAGTTTATCCAAAAGGGATATGTTGACTTTACCGTCTTTTTTCAGAATTTTTTCCTCGTTGTGATTGATGATTCTGAGGTAGTCTCTGATGATCCTTGTATCTCTTGCGGTTATTCTCTTCAACCTTTCGCATTCTCTAACAGACATCAGTTCCGTCTTGATTCTCAGAGAAACAGTCTCATAGAATGTAACTAATGGTGCTTGAGAGGTGCTTTTGACTTTTCCATTTTCTCCAAGTTTCTTGTCTTCAAATAGTAGTTCTTCTTGTTTACTTTCTTCAATTTTCAAGATTTTTACCTCCAAAATTGTAAGTGTTGATAAACACTGAACCTCTTTCGAAAAATCAAAATCATTGGTTCCTCTTCTAGACTCAATCCGAAACTAGTAGAGGAACCAACGATAGTTTCTACGTGTACAATTGCTCCAGGAATTCGAATAAGATTTCAGAAGAACTACCTAATCTCTTTTTTCATCTCCTTTTCCTTTTAGGTGATAAGCGAAGAATTACGGGTTTGGGTTTTGAGTGTAATTCTTGCCTATCTGCATACTAGAATGCACTTCACCTTAAAAACCCCAAAGAAATTTTATGACAAGTCCTTTTCCATCAGAAAATTAATCAATTCTCTTTGTGCACAAAATAGTACATTTCTGTTATATGGCAGTTTTTTCTCCAAAGTAACTTTTTTCAGCAAATCTTCTATTGTAATATGTGTTGTTCCAAGAATAGCTTGCTCAATTTCAAACATTGAAAATTCTTTCAATACAACAGAATAAACAATTTGTGCACTGGATCTGGTGTCAAAACAAGTTTGTTCTTGTGATTTTAATGAACAAAAAGTATTACAGACACTGTCTTCCTCAGATTTAGGAATACTTGAAGATATGATGGCTTCCTGATTTTCAATCTTGTTATCTCTTTTACTTTGTAGAGTCTTTCTATTTGGTAGATTCGCATTGGTAGGTTTTGATTTCTCTTGCTTACTTTTATTCTTAGGTTGTTTTTTCGATTCTGAGATCTTTTCATAAAGAGATGTTCTCATAGCTATAAAACTAGAGTATAACAACGGATAGCTACTATAGTGATACTTTTTCTTGAGAGAAACAGTGTATTGTTGTCTATTCAATGGTTCTTTCAAAAAGTCTAAGGTGACTATTTCTATTGTCTGATGATCACCACTTACAAAACAATGTCTTTTTGGAAGAATCTTTAGTCTACTGAAATCTTTCTCTTGCAGATTCAAAGCTGAGGTAAGTTTATCAATCCTTCCTCCTGAACGAAAAACAATCTTTGTTGCTGAATTAGCATGAACAATTTGACTAACACTGTCCCACATCTGAGAAATAGTCACGTGACCTATACCTAAAGATCTACCAAGTAAGAAACTGTTTTCAGCAGTAATTAGTGAAGCAGAACTTTCAGTTCTGTAGAAATGAGGGATAATATTGATTGCTTCTTCTAAAACGACAACATAACGTAACTTACTCGTAAGCTCTTGAGCTGAAGCAAAACGATAGAACATCTTGAGAATCAAATTGCATATGAGAAAAATATCTGAGGGTCTTGCTGCTCTTCTTTGAAATTGACTTAGATCAAGAATGATACTCTTTTCTTGATTTAAGAGATCAAAATCTAAGGTGGTTTCATTTACTCCTAAAACCTCAAAATTGATTGGATTGAAGATAAAATTTATTCTGTTAAGAACTGCGTCTAGAGTGTGCTGGATGGAGGAAATATGACGGTTTTGTTTAGCTAGTGTAAGTAGGTGGTTAACAAAAGTTTCTAAGGAGCGCTCTTCGTCTTGGTGAGTTTTGAAGAGAGCTGTTTCAAAGAGATTCTTCATCGATGGACTGAATTCTTGATTTGAGGTTGCCATCATCTCTTCAATGATGAGAAGAGTGCTTCGTACATCATCTTCATTTGCAGTATCAAAAAGGTTGATGCACAAAGGGTGAGGTTCCCCCATTGTAAAGATCTCAACACCAGGTTCATTAACGAAAGTTGCAGCATATTCTCCCTTGATATCAAATATCAAACATGGGATACTGTATTGCAAGAGTTGGTCAATAATACTAGTTACTAATCTAGTTTTTCCTTGACCTATCATTCCATAAATTTCAGTATTGTATAGGAGTTGGGAAGCTTCAATTGAAATTTCATCTACTGTAAATCCACTTCTACTCTCATGTCCTAAAAGAATGGATTGAGAATCCTCTTGAGAGGTTGTTATCTTACTAGAATAAAGAGGAAACGTTCCTTGATAGTTTAAAGGGATGAAAATATACCTTGACATTGTCTCGGTTTCTACAAGTTGTTTTTTGCTTAAAGAGGATTTTTTAGAAAAACCTGTAGCATGTCTGAAATACTCTAAAGCTTTCTTATTATCAGAAAAGGAATCAAACTGGAAAAGAAAAGTATCTGAACCTTTTATCTTTCTATTAGCAATAAGTGATATGTAAAAATTGTCAGTAAAAGCTTCTTTTGAGAGAGTGCTGTATATTAAATCCATTAGAGATATATCTTCAAGATGTATAGCAAGAGAGGATTTGAATTTCATTTTATGGAAAACCTCAAGAAGCATCTTTGTTTGCTCAGCTGATAATATTTCACTAGCTCTAGAATAATAGGTGTCTAGGTAGTTTGCTATATACAGCATTTTACGTTGAATGGCACTAGTAAGTTTCTTACTGGAAAAACCTTTCATTGTAATAGTGAAATAGATCCCTACTGTTGATTTATATTTCAGTACTATCATCTGAATAGTCTTGCTACTCGCAGCAATAAATGGAAAGAATTCAGCATGAAAAAGAGTAGAATGATGAGGTTGTCTTAACACTTCAGTATCTGTATTAGAAACAAATAGAACACTTGTAACTTTATAATAAAAAGGAAAAAACAATTTTCTTTGACAAAAAGTGTTCTTACTTTTTGACATTATATATGGAGAAAAGAACCAGCCCAAAATGAAACTTCCTGAGATTGCAATAATAGTCAATCCTACCTTTGAGAATATTCTTTGAATTGGATCACTGATTTTTTGTCCTAAATTGGTGAAAAAAGCAACTAAATCAAATGAAAAAGAAGGAAATACTCTTGATATAACTTCTGGGAAAAGAAAGATAAAAGTAGCCACCCCCACTGATAGAACAAAAAAATATGGTAATATGGTGAGAAAGATAGAACTTCTTGCATAATTAGGAGGTTTATGAGACGATAGTGAAGAGAATCCACTTTTCTTCTTTTTAAAATTCTTGGAATCCTTCATCTCATCACTTTCGATTGACTCTTATTCGACTTATAGATTCAATCAAAAGAGAATATAAAAACACATCAAGAAGGAAACTAGTGTCATAAAAGAAGTAATGGAAGCTGCTTAGACCCATCATATTGGAACCATCGGTTATTTCGTTTGTGAGAAGTCAAACAAATTTTACCGAAAGAGATACTAGAATCTGCAACCACTACCTAGTTGCTTGATTTGTTTTCTTATGGGTCTTTTTCAGCAGTACTTCCTACCCGTTAAGTCACTGGCTTAAGGGTAAACAACCTTAGCAAGGTTGATCCAATATGCTTTGAAACCATTTGCTAGGTCTCGAATGATAATAAGCAGTTTGATATATAAACTAGAGAAAAACAAACTTTCCACCTTTAAATAGAAAATGAAAAATAACTAGATGATGAGCGAACTACATTTACCAAAAAAAGGATTAAAGAGACAGCAAGCATATGAAAGGATCATAGCTCATATAATGGATAAAACAAGTTTGAACTTTCCAAAAGTGATAGAAGACAAAGAAGAGTTTCTAAAAAAAGTTATAAACAGATGCGAAGAGAAAGGATTTGACAAGAAATTCCAGTGTAAATGGGGATGGGTGAAAAGACCGATAGAATTTCTAGAAAGCATGAAAGAGGAAGAATGAGAGATAGAGGAAGTAAAGGAGTTTTACAAGTTCTACAAATCAAAGAAAGGAATAAGGAGCAAGAAAATAAAAGAAAGGTATAAAGCATTAAATTTACCATCAAGAAAAAAAGTTTGGGAGATAGGGAAAGAAATAGAGCGAGAACTGAACGAATATGGGAAGAAGTGGAATATAAAGAGTTACTTAATAGAAATAGTCTATTGGGCTTCATCAGGATACGAGATAAAGATAGGAATAGGACCATTCGTGGAGTGGTTTGGATGGAAAGGGAGTAAAGAAGAACTAACGGAATACCTTAAAGAGTTAGTCAAAGAATGCTTGAACTACCCAGAAGAGTTGAAAGATAAATACAAAACTTTACTGGAAAAACCAAACTTACTTGATTATGATTATATGCGGGATTTAGTTGTAACAATTTTAAGCTTAACTGCTCATTTATATAAACCCACAAAAATGCATAGGGCAATATATTCAGATTTGGTAAATAAAATTAATTATTCATATTCAACAAGAGCATATTCTAATCTAGAAGATGAAAAGAAGAGAAATGTATTACTCAATTGGGGAACTCAAGTTAATAATATATTTGTTTTATGTGGTTATAAGCCTATTTTTGAAGAAAGTAGTGTATCACTAAATATTGAGTTGACCAAAAGATATCTTCCCTTTTGGAAAAGAATTAAATTGATGTTACAAAGCAGACAAATTAAATAGTTAAAGAAAGAATAATAGGATATGAATAACCATTCTCTAACAAGATTTGAACAATACTTAATTCAAAATAAATATGCCTACAATAATATTGGGTTTGTCTCTGAATGTTTATCCAAATGTCAGGGAATTAGTTGTCAAGATAGAAAATCAGAATTTCATAACAGATTAGTTTCATGGATTACTCTAAACGATCAAATAGAAAATGTAGTAGGTATATTGTTAGAGATAAGATTATTCAATTATCTAATATCATTAAATCCAGAATTCGTTCAAACAAGCTCAGATGAAACTACAGATATAGAAATAAAGAATCCAATTTTGGAATTTGAAATTGAATGCACACATTCTTTAAGAAAAACAATGAAACAATTTGATGAAAAAACTACTCTAAGAAGTGATGATTCTTTTAATGAAAAAGAAGCAAAAATAAAAGCAGATGAAGCTGTAGGAATAGTAAATTCTTCTTATGCTCATTGGACCATAAGAAAAGCATTAGCAAGGAAAGCATGTAAAGAAATACAAAAGCCTTTCATAATTTATTTTTGGTATCCTAAAAATGGTTTTAGTCTCGATTCAGTTGACTTTAATGACATAATAAACTACCCATATCAATATGAGATCACTTCTGATCGCAGTAAGTGGGATACAGTAGATTATCTTTTAAAATCACTGGAAAGGGATGTTAGTCTGAAAAATTACAAAAAAGCGAGTAAGGATTTAGAAGACTTAACTAGAAAACAATTTTATAATCTTATAAATCAAGAGAAAATAATTCAAGAACAAAAGCATCATGAAGTGCTGATGTCAATTGGAGGTAATGTTGACCTTTATAGAAGAAACAAGCTTACAGATGACAAAATTAAAGAATATATGACCAATTCGTTGATATTCACCTACATTATTCAAAAATCTAATACACTTGTAGGGTTACTCATAGATCATTCAAAACTAGATGAAAAACCAAAATTACAGCTAATCGAAAAACATGGAAAAAATATTGAGTTTGAGAAAATTAAGCAGATTTTTCAAGGAATAAGATGAAGAAAAAAGAGTGAGTTGAAGCCAGCTAAGAAGTATGATAAGTTATATGATTGAGAATGAATTTTAAGGGTTTGCCAGCTTCAACCACTAATTCGTAAATTGATTTATAAACTCGAGAAAAAAACTTTCCCACATTTATAAACAAAAGTGCTAATAAATGAAATAGAGACAAAATGAACTGGAAAATGGTCTTTGTGATCTATGTGGAAGGGAAAGAGGGAAGGATAGAACTAAAAAGACAGAAGATAAAAACAGTAGACGGATTACAATTCTTCTTGAAGAACTTCTTCGAGGAACAGAAGGGATGGATGATAGAAGAGAGTGAGAAGAGAGCATGGAGTTATGAGATAGTATTCGTGGACACAATGGGAAGGGAAATAAAACTGAAGAAACTACATGAACTGATCCATGAGAGTGAAGAGATAATAAAAGTGTTCGAGATGACAGAAAGGACAATAGGACACTTGTTAGCGGAGGGGATAAGTTGATAGATCTATTAGGAGTAGCTTTGACCTTAGGGTTGGTTTGGTGTATAATTGTGTTAGAAGGTATTCAAATCAAAGAAAGCTCATTGGAGAGGAAATTAAGAGAAAAAATAGGTTTGGGTTTGAAATGGAAAAAGAGGGAAGGGAATGAATAAAAAAGAAAACAGAGAGAAAAAAACTTGCAATGGAATTTCAGAATTAATATTTCACAATGGAATTAAAAGGATAGGGAGGTGAGGATATGTGGAAAGAAATTCTAATACAAAGTTCAGTTTCTATTTTGGGATTATTATTCTTAATAGATTGTAGAAATACAATGAGGGGAAAAGGAGTTGTGGTGAGGTTCATAGTAGAGTTTGAAATTCCAAAGAAATGGAAAGAAAGAATAAGAAGAACAGTCAAAAAAATAAGAAAAATACTGAAAAAACTTGACAAGAATAGAGAAAAAATCTCTGGAGTGATACTGATTAGTGTAATTGTTTTAATGTTTGTGGCAGCATATGGGAAAAATACTCTAATCAAAGAAACAATAAATTTACAACAGAACCAATATTATGTATGGTGGTACGAAAACAAGTATGAAAATAACTGGATAGATATGGATGTAGATCTATCTGAAGATGGAACAATAGTTTATTTCTATACAACAAATGAAGAATTCGTAAACTGGATAGATGCAGGATATGTGTTATTAAATGAAGTACAAGAGTTCAGAGTAACGCAGGGAGGATTTAATGAAACGTTTAGGTTAGAAGAAAAGAGAATGTACTATTTTGTTTATTATGCACCAACACAAGAAAAAGAGGTAGAGATAAAACTAGTCATCTGGAGTTCAGGAGTAGGGAGGTTATTCTGGACAATTTATACTATGTTCGGGGGATTTGTAATAGGTATGGTATATGAAGTAATAAGATATGTATACATACTAAACAAAGAAAGAGATGAACTAGAAGAAAAAGTAGAGAAACTAGAAAGAGAGAAAAAAATAGGAACATTAGATCCAATCTATTACTCAACAGAAGAAGTAGAACAGATGAGCAAAATAGTAAGGGAAAAAATCCAGATAAGAACAGAATTAGTTTCAAAAATAGAAATAAATGAACCTGTAAGTGAAGAAATATTGCAACTAATGGGGAAACATGGATTAATAGAAATACTAGGAAAAATAACACAATTAACAACATTAG
>DXJF01000128.1 GCA_019057375.1 Candidatus Heimdallarchaeota archaeon | reverse complement strand
TCAGGATTTCCATTTTGAGAATCTGAAGCAATTTTACACGTAGTACAACCGGTGGTTCCTCTACTGGTTTCAAATATTAAGACTAGAAGAGGAACCATCGATTATGACTTTTCAAAAAGGATTTCCATGTTTATTCCAAAGAAACAATTTCAGGAAGTGAAATTTATGACATACAAAGCAAATAATAAACAAAAACAATCAGTAAGTGAAAACAAGAAAGATGAGAAAGATAGAGTTGTTACAAGCACACACCAAGCACCATTAGTTACTGGTTATGAAGTTGTCCCTCTCAGGATAAAGACAGAACTGATGACTGCTCAAGAGTGTGACAGGTTGAGACTAATTAACAACCGAGACTCCAGAATCATCAAAGACTACCTTCGAATCATCTACCACAACGAGGAGAAAATACTGCGAAAAGATGGAAAAGTCGACAAAGCCTTCTTGGACAAATTGACTTTAACTACATCTAGAAAAACGCAACACAAACTACGAACATCTGTTCCTCACGACTTGAAGAAACGTTATCCTCGCTGTTCCCACGATGAATTCATCGAATGTAGAGATAAAGCTATCTGGACTTATGAATGCTGGAAAACACAACAAGAGCTTTCTGAAAAGGAGCTGAATAGACCACGTTTCAAGAAAAAGGTCCCACGAATACAGTTCAAAGGATCAATAGGTAAAGACCGGTTTCAAGTTATTCCCACTCCTGAGAATACTGAAGCTAAACTTTGGCTAGAGTTAAGGGATTCTCTTAATTCGAAACGTTCTGGTAGAAGATACCATAAGAGACTGATGCTACCTTTGGCATATTCACCTTATCACGAGAAGAAGCTGATACTAGAGAAGATAAAAACATTGGAACTAGTATACAAATCCAAAGAACAACAGTGGTGGGCTCATTTCACCCTCCAATATGCTGTCCCTCTTTATCAATCTACTCACCCCCCAGCAGTGTTGGGCGTTGATCTAGGAATTAAGAAGACAGCTGTTGCGGTGTTACTTACCCCTTCTGGGAAAGTAATTATGGATGAACTCTGCTTCATCGTTAATAAGGAAAGACAGTCTAGAATGTGGCAACTAGATAACCGGATTAAGTCTATTCAAAGGTTGTTGGATACTCAAAACAACAATGGTCAACCTACTAAACAGCTTAATGCTAAACTCTACCAATTACGTAGAAGACTTCGCTCTGTTACAAAACAGGAACTGGGTTATGCAGTTAACCAACTAGTTGATTTCATTCTCCAGTTGAAGAATAGCTACAATCTGTTTGTATCTGTTGGCTATCCTAAGAATATTCGGAAAAGTCACCCTCGAGGTAGCGGAAATAAATCCTTAAGAAGAAAACTGCATAAGTGGTGTTATCGCTTCTTTATAACTAAACTTAAGCACAAGCTTAATCGTTATGGATTTGAATCCCATCGAGTGGTAGCAATAGGAGAAAGTTGGACCTCGAAAACATGTTCGAAGTGTAATTCTAAAAACACTACCCGTACAGGACAAGGACAGTTCAATTGCCACAATTGTAACTATGAATTGGATGCTGATCTGAACGGAGCAAAGAACATAGGAAAGAGGTTAATTCAATATGCTTTGAAAACAAAGTTCAACAGCATATGGGATTTGCTAACAGATGACTTCCACCCGCTAAGACTATACAAGTGTCTACAGCCCTTAGGTCAATGGCTTAAGTGATTCTGTTAAGAATACATCGTTTCTCTTAATTCGATGTGCCAGGTCGAGAATCTGTCATTTAATTAGTTCGACAAGTTCGGTAATGAGTGCCCTCTTGTAACAAGAGATGATTCCTTTGAATGGATTTACAACAATGTAATTTCTGTTCCGGAAGACTGGTAACTGATCCATTATGAATCGATTGTTTTTTCATTTTGTACAGTTCTGCTACTTTGCCTACCCTTTGTTACACCGGTTTAGGAGGAGTCTTGAAAGGACCTTCTTGAAAACTGTCACAGGTTTTTGGGGAGAGAATTACTCATCCAATCACAGTGGTAATCTCTTTCTCCTCTTTTCCTTTTTTTAATTTTATTTTTCTGCTTGGTAGATTTATTGTAAATGTTACAAAACTACTTTCCCAATATGTTTTAGGAAAAAAAGGAATAGTTTTATAGAAAATTGTTATTTATCTATTACTAATAATGATTTGGGAAAATTTAGTGAATTAAATTCTGATGGATACAACAGAAGCACAAAAGTTACTCAAATTCCAAAGATACTCTTTTGAAGATTTCATCAAAGTATTCAAGAAGAAAATTAGTTTTAGGAGATTCTTAATTAAACTATTCAAACCAACAGTAAGAGGCATTTTGCTCAATAAATCACCCTATTATAAAACACAGAAGAAGAAACGAACTCGTCATAGTTCCAAAGGGAAACCTACCTTTGGATAATTTTTTTCCAATGATAAGATATATATATCACTATTTGACATCTAAATCAAAACGCTTGTTTAAGTAAAGCGAATATTTTACATTAATAAAGTACCTTAATGGTGATAAAATGAGTAATGAAACAAAAAAAGAACTTGTCGTTGGAATTGATTTAGGTACAACTAACTCAGGTATCGCACATATGGTTGCAGGTAAACCAGAGATTATTCCAAATATTGAAGGAGGAAGAATCACTCCTAGTGTTGTTACCTTCAATGAGGACGGAACTCGTACTGTTGGAATACAAGCAAAAAGACAGGCTATAGTCTTGCCTGATAGAACTATTCGAAGTATTAAGAGAAAAATGGGTACTGATTTTAGATTTAAAGTAGATGATAAAGAATTTCACCCTGAAGAAATTTCTGCTATAATTTTATCTAAACTAAAAGAAGATGCTGAAGCATATCTCAACCAGAAAATTCAGAAAGCTGTTATAACTGTTCCAGCTTATTTCAGTGATTCTCAAAGGCAAGCTACAAAAGATGCTGGAGAAATTGCTGGTTTAGAGGTTCTGAGAATTGTAAATGAACCCACTGCCAGTGCTCTTGCCTATGGACTAGACAAAGAAGGTGCAGAAAGAGTTTTAGTATTTGATCTTGGTGGAGGAACTTTCGATATTTCAATTCTAGAACTTGATGATGGATTATTTAGAGTAATTGCTACTTCTGGAAATAACCTACTAGGTGGGGACGATTGGGATCAAAGAATAATTGATTGGATTAGTGAAGAATTCAAGAAGAAAGAAGGTATAGATTTATCCAAAGATTCTAAAGTGGTTCAAAGATTAAAAGATGCTGCAGAAGAAGCTAAAATTGAACTAACATCTAAATTGAAAACACAAATCAGTTTACCATACATTACAGCTGATGCTTCAGGGCCAAAGCATCTCGACATGGAATTATCTCGAGCTAAATTTGAAGATATGACTAAGGATTTAGTAGAGAAATGTGCAGGTCCTTCTAGACAAGCTTTGAAAGATGGAAAAATCAAACCTGGTGATTTAGACCAAGTAATCTTGGTTGGTGGAGCTACAAGAATGCCTATGATCAGAGAAATGACCAAAGAGTTATTTAGTAAAGAGCCACATAAAGGGGTTGCTCCTGAGGAAGTTGTTGCTTTAGGCGCAGCTGTTCAAGCTGCTGTTCTAGCCGGAGAAGTTAAAGATATTCTACTTCTTGATGTGACGCCTTTAACATTGGGTGTTGAAACCTTGGGTGGAGTAATGACTCCTTTAATAGATAGAAATACTACCATTCCAGTTACAAAGAAGAAAGTCTTCACAACAGCTGCAGATATGCAAACTTCTGTTGAAGTTCATGTTCTTCAAGGAGAAAGAACCATGGCTTCAGATAATATAACACTAGGGCAATTTCAACTAGTTGGAATACCTCCTGCTCCCCGAAATATACCCCAGATTGAAGTTGCATTTGATATTGATGCAAATGGAATTCTACAGGTATCAGCCAAAGATTTAGGAACAAGTAAGGAACAGAGCATAGTAATTCAATCTTCACATTTATCAGATGAAGACATTGATAAAATGAGAGATGATTCAGAAAAATACAGAGAAGAAGATGAGAAACGAAAATTAATCATCGAAGCTAAAAATACTGCAGAACAGGCACTATATTCTACCGAGAAAACAATCAATGATTTAGGAGACAAAATATCTGATTCTGAGAAGAAATCGTTAGAAGAAAAGATGGAAGAACTGAAGAAAGAAACTGAAACTGAAGATGCAGAGACAATTAAAGCAAAAACTGATGAACTTATGCAAGTTATGATGCAAATATCTCAACGAATCTATCAGGAAACAGGTCAAGCTCCCGGTGATGTTCAACAAGAAGGGCAATATGCTCCTGGTGCCCCTGATGCTCCAACTCAACATGATATTGATGAAGAACAAGTTATCGATGTGGATTATGAACCCGTAGAGGATGATGAGTAAATTCATCACACTCTAACCGATAACATTTTTATTCCCTTTTTATTTTCTATTTTGTTTGCTTCTAAAATAGATGAGGTCAAATCATGTCCCAAAAACGAGATTACTACGAAGTTCTAGGCATATCAAAAGATGCATCAGATTCAGATATTAAAACAGCTTTTAGAAAACTAGCTATGCAATATCATCCTGACAGAAATTCTGATGATCCAGAAGCTGCTGAAAAATTTAAGGAAGCTACAGAAGCTTATGATATACTTTCTAATTCAGAGAAAAGAAATGCTTATGATAGATTTGGATTCTCAGGAGTTCATTCCGATTTCTCTTCAGTAAGTTCAGGAGATTTCTCAACAATTTCGGATTTGTTCTCATCCCTCTTTAGAGAAGATTTCATGGGTGATGACCTCTTTAGTCAATTCTTTGGAGGAAGACGTAGGTCAAGACCTTCAGGACCACAAAAAGGTTCAGATTTATTGATGAATTACCAAATTTCTTTTACAGAAGCAATATATGGAACACAAAAAATATTAGAAGTTCCTATAAAGAAAGAATGTGAAAGATGCAAGGGAAGTGGAGCTCAAGAAGGAACACAACCAAAGAAATGTGACAATTGTCAAGGTTCCGGAATTGAAACTGTAACCAGACAAATGGGTTTTACAAGGTATATTTCACAACAGAACTGCAGTAGGTGTCAGGGTAAAGGGGAGAAAATCGATAAACCTTGTAAAGAATGCAAAGGGTCAGGTAGATCTAAAGAAAATGAAAAATTAAAACTAGTAATACCTCCTGGTGTAGATTCAGGTTTCCGTTTAAGAATTCGTAACAAAGGAGAAGAGGGTAGATTAAGCGGATCAAGAGGGGATCTTCAAATAAGATTGATAGTTGAGCCCCATTCGTTTTACAAGAGACAAGGGGATAATATTATTGTGGAAATAGAAATTTCCTTTCCTCTAGCTATTCTTGGAGGAGAACTTGTTATTCCAACACTTTATGGACCGGAAAAAGTAAAAATTCCTAAGAAGACAAGGGAAGGAAGCGTACTCCGATTACAAAGAAAGGGTATTCAACGAAAAACTCAATATGGAATGAATTATGGTGATTTCTTAATTGTAGTCCATTATTCAATTCCTGAAAGAATATCTGAGGCAGAAAAGAACCAGTTAATAGAACTGAATAAAATTATGAAAATGCCTTCAAAGCAATCAAAGCTTTTTGAAGAACTGATTAAAGAGTCTAAGGAAAATAAAGTAGACTACTAGGCATTCCCTTTTTAGATACTTTTTTAATTTCCAAATTTCAACTATTTACTAATGAATGAAGAATTTGTTCGTTGTCCAGAATGTGGAAATCTAAATATAAAAGGGACTAAAAAGTGTGTCTTCTGTGATACAGATGTATTAAAAGCTGAAGTTGTAACTCAAGAGGTTGAAGCTCCTCCTGAAATCGCTGTAGCTCCACCTGTTGAAATTCCTGCTCCCATTTCTCCTGAGCTAGAAGCTGTTGAAGAAGAAGTATCTTCCCCTAAGTTACCTGATTTTGACAAAATTGACAAACCAGTCGCAAAAAAGAAAAAAACAAAAGAAAAAGATATTTTAATCATAGATTCTGCAGATAAGAAATACAATTTTGGACAAAAACTTTTGTTCATTTCACTTTTCACAGTATTAGTGTCTCTCATTCACTATACTTTGAACTTCCTTATTGCATTAGCTTCAATAGATATAACTGATCAGAACTTGAATATCATTCCTTTTCCAGTAAATATCTTAGACTTTCTACAAATCCGAGGTATTTCGTTCTTACTTGGTATTCCATTTGCTGTTTTAATAGGATATATTCTTGGGAAAATTGTAAGGAAATTTACAAGTGATAGGAAGAGTATTATGAAATGGGTAGCTTTTTCTTTCATATTAGATGTAATTCTTAATGTAGTATATGCTACAGTTTTAGTATTTCTAACAAATGCATTAGATGAGAAGGATATTTTATTTACTTGGATAACTGGTGCTACTTTCATTTTCTTAATAACAATAGTGATAACTTTGTTCATTCCAATGATTTCAGGATCTTTCTTCCTTTTTAGCAATATTGACAAAGTGTTCTTCCGACACAAACAAGCAAAATAATCGATGGTGAATTTCTTGGGATTTGATGATAAATTATCTAATTTCCTTAAGCATGAAATTGACTCAATTAATATGCATCTTCCGAAGAAGAGAGTTACTCTTGAACAAGCTCTTAAAGGATACAATTATTACGTTAGTAGAGAAAATAATCAGTTTTACATTGATAAAAAAGAAATAAAGTTATTACAGTCTCTATGTCCTCAAGACATGATTTCATCAGTTCACCTTCCAATTTTAATTATAAGAAGGAGAGATATTGGACAAGGAACTTATGTTATTTCTGGGGAATTAATTGAACAATATTTAGTTCTTAAAACATTAGAGAAGATAGAAATTGATTGGAATAAATTTCTGGAGAAACAGTTAGCCTCTAAGGATATTTACCTTTATAAACCAGATTTGATACAAATAAGAAAAAGACTTCCCACAAGTACAGTTATTGGATTTTCCTGAAATAATATAGATGATTTTAGCTTAAATCCAGTTGGAGTGGGAAAAAGGTTTTAACATTATAAAGAAGAAGAAGAAACATGAATAAGTATTCAATATCAAAAGAAAACCATCTTAGACGAGTTGAAAGAGTCAAGGATTTCATGGATCAAAAAGAACTTGGTTCAATGATTTTCTTTAGTCCATTATCAATTTATTATTTAACAGGTTATCACTTTATTCCAACTGAAAGACCAATTTGCCTTGTTCTCCCTCGTTCTCAAGAACCTTGGTTTTACGTTCCTCGATTAGAAAAAGAACATCTTATTGAGAAAATTCCTTGGGTAGAAAGAGAGATTTATTTTGAATATCCTGATGAAAAACATCCAGCAAATGTCTTTATTGATAGACTTGAAGAAAGAAAAGTTACAAATGCAAAAATTGGGCTGGAATCCTCATCATTTTCAAGTTATTGGGGATACGAAGGACCCAAACTAACAGATCTGCTCAAAGAAAAAGCTATAACAGAGTTACACTCGAATCTAATCGGAGATATGAGAAAAATAAAGGATGAAGAAGAGCTCCGTTTAATTAAGATCTCAGCCAAGTACGGTGATTTGGCTCATCATTTGTTACAAGATTATACTGCAGAAGGTAAAAATGAAGTAGAAGTTTCTTTAAAAGCTTGCATGGAAGCATCTGAAAAAATGCTTGAGGATTTAGAAGGATTCATTCCAAGAGGATTACTTCCAGCTGGGGCTGGATATAGGGGACAAATTGGAGAATGGTCAGCTATACCCCATTCTATAATTCAAAAAACTATATTCAAAAAGGGAGATGTTCTGGTTACTGGTGCGTCTGCGAATGTTTCGGGATATCATTCTGAATTGGAGAGAACAATGTTTATTGGTCCACCTAACGAGAAACAGAAAAGGTACTATGATGCAATGAAAAAATCACAAGATGCTGCGTTAGATGCGTTTAAACCTCATATTCCATGTAGTAAAGTAGATAGAGCTGCAAGAAAAGTCCTCAAAGATGAAGGTGTATTCCATCTTGTTCAACATCACACTGGACATGCAATTGGACTTGAAGGACATGAAGCACCTTTCTTAGATATAGGAGTCGAAGAGAGTATGAAACCAGGGATGGTTTTTACATGCGAACCTGGAATATATGAGTATAAGTTTGGAGGTTTTAGACACTCTGACACTGTGATAATAACTGAAGATGGTTCTGAACTAATAACTCCTTATCCAAGAGAACTTGAAGATCTGATAATTTAAAGCTCATTTCTTTTTCTATTTACTTTTTGTCAGGATATGTACTTTGTCCTCACCTATGTACACAGTTTCTTCTTCTTGTGTTACAGGAGCATCTGTAGCTTCAATCAGCACAGGATATCCATGAACAATATTGCGTTTTAGTAGAAAATTCTTTACTCTCTGTATTTTTTCTTTTGAGTAGCCAGCATTGTAAACCCATCTCCAACTGAAGGGCAATCCATTGAAGTTATCATCAATAAACCTGTAGATTTCTCTGAATTGGCTTGATAGTGATGATGCATCTATTTTTTTATAATGTCTGAAAATTGTTTCTTGATCAGTATCAACTACTCTCCCTATTCCAGGAGTAACAAAAGGTTCAATTGCGTAAGCTTTGCCTAATTTGAATATATGTGAAGAATCTCTAGCTTCTTTAGATACACTGTAATTGGGAATAGAAATACCATCATGTAGAGAATAATAAGCGAGTGAATGCCCACTTAAATTCACAATGGGTTTGAAACCTTCGTCTTCTACAGTTTTTTGAACAATTTCTCCGATTCTAAAAACGCTTTCATTAACCTTAACAGCATTTAAGGCAGAATTGAGAGCTTTTCTAGCAAGATTTTTCATTGGTAGCCATTTTTCATCAAAAACTAAAGTTCTTGCTGCGTCTGTAAGATATCCATCAACAGAGACACCAGCATCAATTTTTACAATAGATGCTTCTGGTATAATACTATCGTCTTCTATTCTTGGAGAATAATGTGCAGCGATTTCATTTATGGAAATGTTTACAGGAAAAGCTGGAACTGCAGATTGTCCTCGGATATAGTCTTCAGTTTTTTCTGCAATGTCCAATAGTTTTATCCCAGGTTTTATTAAGCTTTTAGCATATTCGAGAGTCTTTGCTAAGATATGTCCAGATTCTTTATACTTCTCGAATGATTCATTCATTGCTTCTCTACCTTATTATATTCTGAGAATAAAATCTCTCATTTATTGTTTGTGTTTTTACCGATTTTTGTTTTTGATTTGCCCTAGAGTGGAATAAAGTGTGTCACCTATAATTGTTGATATTAGAGTGGTTTTTGTGTTACCTCTCATACCAATAGTTTCAAAGAAGCCTAAATCTCTGAGTTTAGTTATATTCCATTTAGCTGTCGAGAAGGAAATATCCAACTTTGTTGAAATTTTTTCTGCTAAACGGTTTAGAGATGTTTTTCTTCTTTCTATTAGATTATAACTTTCAAAGAAAATTCCTTTCTGTTTATCATTTAATTGATCAAACAAAATGATTAAACTCTGATTAAGTAAATCAAACAAAAATAAGTTATCTTTTTCAAGTTTCCTTATCCTCTCTTGAGCAAAGGCCATCCCTTCTTCTAAGTAATCTAAGCTTTCCAGTTCCGCTGGATTTAACAAAACGTTCACCTATCATATTTACACCTCTGCGTTTGAGTCATGCTACATCTATCATTTACACTTTTAATGTTTTCTACTTACAAGTAAGATATACTTTAAGAATGCATTTCAACAGAGTTATTTTTGATAAAAAATCTAGTGTTAGTGGATATTATGAACATTCATAGATTTTATAAGATATGGTTAATATCAATAGAATGAAATATAACGTGAGGTCATATGAGTACTCAAGATTCAAACCTTTTCCTACCTTGCAATCCTGACGATTTTTATGGGTTGAGAGATATTATCAAAGACTTTAATCAGATTAAAGAAGACATGAAGAAAGAAGGAAAAAAAACTCATTCCATACTACTAGTTGGTGATGAAGGAGCAGGAAAAAGTTCTCTTTTAAGAAAATTATCTTCTTCTATATCAGTAAGAAAAGATATTTTCCATATGTTTGATTTAGTTCCTGAAGAAAAAGATTTGCTAGGGTTCTTCAAAGAATGGAAAAATATGATTGATGAAATATCTCCAGCTTGGCGTTCAGTTCTTGAAAAAGTGGGAAAAAAGAAATTAGGTGATGATCTTCCTGCCCTCAAAGAGAACATCAAGAAACAAACTTCCCAGACCTATACTGAGATTTATGTCAATTTGTTTTTCGAGAATCTAGATAAAGTTAATCAAAAGCTACAGGAGACTCAAACAACTCTGTATTTCTTTGTAGATAATATTCATTTATTCAAATTGATGGATATTCAAGAATTTTACCCAATCTTCTCAACGATAATCAAGGAAATATCTATTAGAGGATACAACATTGTAGTTATCTCTGCTTTAACAAAGCAATATCTTTTTGATTTTGACTATGAAAAGAATTTAACAGACAATTCAAAGATTTTTAGTATAGAACCTCTATCTGTTTCAGATACTGAGATTTATCTTCGGCGAATTGCACCTCAACTTGTGAATAAAGGGATTTTAGAACTTGTTAATAATAGTCAAAGAACTTTCTTTGATCTAAACTTAGGTAACTTCTTTATCAAATCTGGATTTGAAATCGATGATTTTGTTGAAAGAAATATTCCTAAGGTCTTTAGTCTAACAGATGAAGAAGAGTCTGTCTTATCAGAAATGGCTTCATTCAATGAAAATCTTTTCTTGATTGAACAATTAACTGCATATGTCCCCCTTGAAGCTCTCAAGTCACTTGAAGAAAAAGGTTTTTTGTGGATTGGTTCAACACATGCTCGTTTGGTGCAAGAATCCCTATTAACAGCAATGAAGTTTCGAATGAGATTATTCAGTCCCCTTACCTCACTGATGGTTACACTTGATTCCATTCTAGAGGATTTGAGTAAATACATCTCCCCAACAGATAAGATTATAGAAAAAGTCGGGAACTTATCAGTTAAAATTAGAGACAGACTTGCTGATTTTGCAGTAGCTTCAAAAATTCAAAAAATCGCTAATATATGTATTGAGAGAAAAATATATCAAAAGGCATATGATTTAACTTTGATTAATACTCAACAATTTGAGCAAATTAATGAATTGGAGCAAGCAGGAGCATTCTGCGAAAAGATCGCAAGAGAATTCGAAGAAAAGAACTTTTATTTTGCAGCTAGACTTTACCTAAAATCTGCCTCTTATTACAAAGCAGTTGAAGAAGAACTTAAAGCAAATAGATCATATGCAAGAGCTGCAGATCAATTTGAAAAACTATCAGTAACACTGCCTGTGGAAAAAAGTGAATACGCAATACGAGGTTACTTGAAATCAAGCCTTGATTGTTATAAGAATATTGGGGACAAAACTAACTTCGAAAGAATTAGGAAAAAAGCAGTTGAGATGTTTGAAAAGGAAAGCATACATCACAATTATTTTACAAATATGATTTACGGGAGAGAAGAGGAAATACAGATTCCTTTAGATGAACCTGAGCCAAAAGAAGTAGAAGAAATTTCTATTGAAAATATCGAAAAAGAATTGGATTTTTAGGTGAGTAAGATGTCAGAAAGAATAACAAAAGATTTAGAAAAAGTAAAAAGGGAAATTGAAAATTTAGATGGAGAGATTGTAAATTTTAAAGAATCTCTAGAAAACTTGAAGGAATTACATCAATTTTATCAAATTCTAGCAACTTTAGTTCAAAACAAGTTTATTGGTTTGAATGAGAATTTACGCAATTTAATTGACACAAATAGACAGTCATTAGATGAAATTATTGAAGCAAATGTATCTGAAGATAAAAAACTAATTGATGAATGGACTAAAAGTCAATCAGAATCTGTAATATCGAAGTTAGACAATACAAAAAATGAATTATCTAAACTACAAGAATCTATTGCTTCTATTTTAGACGAAGGAAGAACCAATTTTGTGGAGTATTCTTCTTCATTTGGTGAAAAAATAAGAACCACTCTTACAAACCATGAACAAGATTTAGAACGATTAGCAAACAATCAAGTCAATGCTTTTAGAAAAGCAATTGATAGTGTAAAAGAAGATGTCAGTACTGTAAAGGGAAATAATCTTTCAACCTTCAAGAACAATTCAGAAGATATGAGAGCAAAGATTGAATCTAACATTAATATTGCTCAAAACATCATGAAAGAATCTATAGAACATTTAAGATCAGAATATGGTGATAAGTTAACTGAAAACATGGAATCTGTCTTTGAAAGCTTTAATCGAATAAAAAGTGAATTAGGACAGCTTGTTAATAACGCAGTTCAAAGAATTCAATCTGAATTATCTGATGTAACCGATTCCATGGACAAGTATCTTGTTGATGAAATTGCAAAAGTACAAGACGTTTTAGCAGAATATGAAACTGGAATGATTGATGTTAATGAAGTAGCTATGTCAAATTTCAATTCATCTAAGGAATCAATGCTAGGATCTTATGATAATTTAACAAATAAACAATATAATGAACATGGTTCTGAACTTAAAGAGCTTGAAGGGGATTTCAACAATAAAGTGGATGGAATTTTATCAACTCTTTCTGAACAATCAGATTCAATTAAGCAAGAAATAAAATCCTTTGTGTCAAGGGAACAGGACGATGTTAAAAGCCATTTAGATAATATTTTAACAACCGTTGTTGAAAAATCTGAAAATCTACAAGGTAATGCTGCAAAAACAGCAGAAGAAAGAATATCGATTCTTGAAAAGGAAATTACTGATGTAAAAGATTCCTTAGAAAGAACAAGTCAACAAATTACCTCAAGAATAGATTCAGCTCAAAAAGATACTATAGCTGAAATTTCAACTATGTCCTCGAATGCAAAAAGCAAGATTGTTGAAACACAAGATTCGACTGTAGCTAATCTTGAAATTGAAGCAAAGGACAATATCAAAAAAGCAGAACAAGCAGAAAAGTTGAGAAAAGATCTCATAGGTCGATTAGAAAGACTAGAAAGGAATCTTGAAACAATAAAAGATCAATTGTAAAAGAAGTGATTAAAATGGAAGGAACATTAGAAAAGATTGGTTTATCGAAAGATGAAGTTCAGGTTTATTCAATTATTGTTCAATATGGTTATAGAACCATCGGTCAAATTCAAACATATTACAAACACCCCACAAATACAATCCAAAGTGCTCTAAATAGCTTAGCTGGCAAAGGATATATTAGAGAAATCAAAGCTAAAAACCAAGAGGGAACCTCATATTTCATTCCACTCCCCCCACAAATTAAGCTTACAGAGGATGTATCTATTCGTCTAGAAACTGAATTAAAAGCATTAAGTGATGATGTAAAAGAAGATTGGAATAAAACAATGAATAATTTTAGATCCCAATTATCAGCATTTCATGTAAATATTACAGAAAATGTTGATGATCATGCCTCTGAAATTGCATCAACTGCTACTAAATTTTTGGATTCATTAACAAACGTAGTTTCATCAGGAAAAACTGAAACAGCTGAAATGATTGAACGGCTAAAATCAGAAACCTCCAATATTTCTGCGACAAACAGTGAAGCTATTGCAAAAACTGCTCAAAGAGTAAAAGAGAATGTTCTTAGTTCTTTTGATTCTACGATTCACAAAATAGGCGAACATCATGATTCATTCAAAGTAAAAATAGAGGAAAGACTAGGTTTTCTGCAAAAAGAGCATGATGATAGAACTCAAATACAACTTGATGCTCTTCTTGAAAAAGTTGGAGGGATAAAAGAAAGCTTAGCAGTACAGCTTCAGGAATTCATAGAAGCTGCAGCAGATCGAAAAGGTGTAATTATATCTGTTACTGATGAAGCTGTTAAAAAGATCTCAGCAGATTCAAACGTAGTTGTGAGAGATTCCTCTAAGAAGCTTTCAGATACAGTAAACAAAATTATCGCAAACTATGAGAAAAAGCTTGACGAATATCAAGTAAAAGTACAGCAGATTCTTATTTCATTAAATGATGAATTGAAAAAACTTGAAGACGCAACAACAGACAGAATAAGAACCTCAATTGATAAATCAAAAGAAACAGCAGTAAATATTTTGAGAGGGAATGAGAATCAGTTTGTTGATTTACTGAATAAAACTAAAGTTGATTCTGTTGAAAAGCTGGGAGATTTAATTACACAAGCTGAAGCGAAAACAGAGGAAATGAAAGTTAAACTGAGTAATGATTTAGCCTCATATCTTAAAGAATTCAAAAAGAATAGTGATAATCTACTATCTTTACTTAATTCAGGAATAGAAATTGGTTTCAATCTGTTTGAAGAAAATCTGTCTTCTTCAATTGAAAATGTAAGTAATCAAATCAAACTATTTGTAGAAGACATAATGACTGCTTTTAGAGAATCAACTAACGCGTATTTAGATAAATTATCGAAAACAACTAAAAAATATGAAAAGGCTTTGAATGAGAGGAAAGAAAAGTTTGCTATCTCACATGAGGAATTCAAAGAGAACTTTACTTCTCATATTAATGAATTAAAAGCCACTGTTATTTCTAATATTGAGAAAAACGTTAAGGATAACAACGAAACAATTCAAAATCTAATAACTGAAAAGGAAAACAAATTCAAATCTGATGTTGAAGTTTTTTCAGATGAATTTTCTAAAAGAGGAAGAGATGTTAGGGATGAAGTACCTAACGTTGTTCAGATTAACTATCAAACTAGCCTTGAAAGATTACAAGAATTAGATGATCAGCTTAAATCATCAATTGCAAAAATTGAAGTGATTAACCAAGCATTTCAAGGATTAGATGAGAAACAGCTTCAAAAAGTATTTGGAAAAGAAGAGGGACCACGTATGGCTCAACTAATCGGAAGTATGAATAGAGATATTGAGCTAGTAAAGGAGAATGTTGGAATTAAAATGGAGGAAATGATTCAAACATTGACAAATTCAATGAATTCTTTGTCTAATGAGATATTTGAAAAAATGAATATAAGATTAGAAGATTTAGCAAGATTCACAACAGATACCCTTCAAAAAACCAGCCAATCATTTGACATTTCAAGGAGTGAAATCAGTAGTCAATTTACAGCATCTTCAGATGATATGAAAAGAACTATTGAAGAAACTTATAACACTTATGAAGAGCAATTTAATGAGCTACAAGGAACAAGCACTAAATCATTAGCTGATGTAATAGGAGCTGAATCTAAGGCATTTTCGGACATAACTAAATCCATAAGTGGTTCATTAGATGAACTTCTCCAAGCTCCAGATTCAACTGAAGATAATGAAGGTCAAACAGAAATTCATCTGACAATTCAAGACGGTCTAGAAGCTCTGCAAACAACAAAACAAGAAATTCTTGATGTAATGAAGAAGAATAATATCGAAGTAATAACTAATCTTCAGGAATTACTTAAGACAAACATCGATGATCATTCCAAATTAGTAACCAAAGCTACTTCCTCAATGGATGTAACAATGAAATCTTTGCAAAGTGAATTTAAATCTGCGAAAGAGGCTCTTGATACTGACATTTCTGTCACTCTAGATGAGGCTGCTAAAAACTATAGTGCTCAAACAGCAAAGGTTGAAACCGAGATTAATGATCTAATTGAGCAAGAAGTCCAACAGTTTATTGAAGGTACTGAAGGTGTATTGGCAGAATTAAATGTTTCTCCTGAGAAATCATCATTATTAGATGAAGCACTTGCTATTACTAAGGGAGAGCTTCAAAAGCTTGGCGCAAATTATCCAAAATGGGTTAAAACTGACTCTGATTCATTTGCAACTAATTTGGGCTCCTCCATAAAAGAATTTCAAGTAGGTGCACAGACAGAAATCGATTCAATGTTTACTAGCGTTCAAAGAGATCTAGAGAAATCCTATGAACGCATGACGACTGACTTTGTTAATAATGCCACAGAAATTCAAAATGAGTTTGAAAAAGAAAAGAATGATTATGAATTAAACATGTCTCATCAAGTTAATAGTTTTATTACTAATTCAGATTCAAATTCATCTGCTTTGGTAACTAATATACAAGGAACAAAGGATGCTCTTACAGAGGCTATAACTTCCGGAAATGATGCAGTTAATGCAGACCTCAGTAATCTAGAAAAAACTTTAACTGACCTATTTGATTCCAATTTGAATTCTCTAACAGAAAAATTAAATGAAACTCAAGAGGATTCAAAGATTGTAGATACTGAGAAAGATGATTACAGTTCTAAACTTATGAGTTTTAAAGAGAATATAATCAAAGGAACTCAACAAGAAATTGAAAATGTAGACACTAGTATTTCAGGAACACTAAGTTCAATTCCAAATAAGATTGGTGGTGCTTTAGATGCAACAGGGGAATCAATGAAATTAATCAAGAGTGTTTTATCACTGGGATCAGGAATTGAACCAAATCCAATTGAAGATATGTGGATAGTAACAGGTAACGAACAAGTTAATGGAACTATGATGTCTCTATTGAGAAATACAAAGTCTTCTGCCACAGTAATCTGCCCAAGACTAAATTGGATAGATTCTGAATTCATTGAAACCTTTGCCAGAAAACTAGAAATTGTAACAAATACAACAGCTCATACAGATGAAGATAAAACTATCTTAAGTAAATTGCTTGGGATGGGGAATGTAGTTGTAAAGGATGATCCAAACCTAACAGTAATGATGGCAACCAGAGATGGTATAGAAGAAGGTTTCTTAGGACACAAAGCTCCAAGTGGAGATCCTCTTTTAATTGTAACCTTTAATGAAGAAATTGTTAGGGAAATAACCAAAATTTACTATGATTTCAGAAGTAGGGCCCCTATAAGACAATAATCTCCCTTTTTCCTTCACTTGATTCATATCGCGTAGGTATTATGTAAGATTTTTATTTATCATTAGCAGATGTCTATATCAAGGCGTAGATTCCGATGTGGATAATGCAACCCTGTCCAATGCATAGAGAGATTGAATATACTACTTATTGTATTCTTGAAGATGAGCTTGAAATGATCTTATTAGTCTCTTTTTATGATCCTGATGAGCTTCTTACTGCAGATTTGGAAGAGTTTGCTAACCCTACATTTTGTTTAAACGCTGTGGTTTTGGATGATGAAAATGCAATTTATTGTCCAACTAAAAAGAAAAGAATAGAGCTCAGAGGTAGATCAATTCCTCAAAAAGTCTATGAAAACACAAGAGAAACTCTACTTTTCATGGATCCTGATGCTAAAGAATGCTCAGATTGTTTATACAAAGCCTTAGTTGCTTTGATAAAAAGTCTAGAAGAGATGTAGCATTATAGTCCCTTACTTGCTACATATTTTGCTAAATCTACCATTCTTGTTGAGTATCCAGTTTCATTATCATACCAAGCAACAACTTTGATTTGATTCTTAATTGCTTTTGTTAGAGATAAATCAACAGTTGCAGAGAACGGATTTCCATTGTAATCTATAGAAACTAGGGGTTCATTAGAAACCGCTAAGATGTCTTTTAGATTGCTTTTTGATGCTTCAATGAATTTGTTGTTAACCTCTTCTGCAGTTACTTCTTTTCCAAGAGTATAAACCGCATCTATTAGAGAAACATTTGGAGTTGGAACTCTAACTGACATAGCATCAAGTTTTCCTTGAAGATGTGGTAGTACTTTTCCTACTGCTGTAGCGGCACCTGTAGATGTTGGAATCATAGATAGAGCTGCTGATCTTGATCTACGTAAATCACTATGAGGTAAGTCTAATAATCTTTGATTTGTTGTATAGGAATGAATAGTAGTCATAAATCCTGATTCAATACCAAATGCGTCATCTAAAACCTTGGTTACTGGCGCATAACAGTTAGTTGTACAACTAGCGTTAGAGATTACAACATCCTCCGTGGGATTGAATTTGTCTTCATTAACCCCTAACACAATAGCAGGAATAGGTTTTAATTTACCTTTATCTGGTGCAGAAAGAATTACTTTTTTCGCTCCAGCTTCAATGTGCTTAGACGCAAGCTCAAATGTTCTAAAAAATCCTACACATTCGAAAACTATCTCAACTCCCCAATCTTTCCAAGGAATATTTACTGGGTCCCTTTCTTTTGAAATAGGTATTTTTACATCATCAGCAATTAAATATGAATCAGTTGCTTCAATTTTGTGATTAAAAATACCATGAACACTATCGTACTTCAGTAAATGAGCCATAGTTTTTGAATCACCAATATCATTAATTCCAACAAATTCAATATCTGAATTGTTAAATCCTGCTCGAAAAATCCCTCTTCCAATTCTTCCAAAACCATTTATACCAATTCGAATTGCCATTTCATCACCAATAATGTGAAGATTGTAAAAACTAGGCTTTAAAGTTTCTGTCATCAATATAATTAAGTGCTTAATTTTAAAGAATATAGAAAAAATGAAAAGTTTCTTCATTATTATTCAGTTTTTTCTGGAGGATCTGAAGAAACACCATGTACGATTGTAAAGAACCAAGTAGCAAATATTCCTACACCAACGAATAAGATAGCTGCTGCATAAGCTGCGAATCTTAGAACATCTCCTTCACCCCAAGGAGCTATGGGATCGTTGAAGTATTTCTGGATTCCCATATAGATTGCGAAAACAAAGAAAGTTACTGTCACTATTAGTTGGAATAAAACATTTGTCCAGAAGAAATTCTTAGATCTAGAGTTCACATACTTTTCGCCAATGAGATACTTCAGAATAAAATCCTTTACTTTCTGATGAGTATTCTTAACCCAGTCAATTAATCCTCTAAAAACTTTCTTCAACCATATAATCAGTTTTCCTTTCTTTATTAAATTATACAGTAGAATTAGTAATCCTCCACCAACGATTACAACAGCTAGAAGAACAGCAGCTGAAACCCATTGGTGCTGTTGGAGAATTCCAGCGAATGGTAGAACAATCATTTCCCAAAGGAACTTAACAAATATAACATCTAGTAACCAGTAGATTCCTTGACCTAAATCAACAAACCAGCTGCCAACAGATGCCCAAAAACCTGGATCAATTAAATTTTTTGTATCTTCGAAAACATCCAAGTAGAACAATAGATAAAATAGAACAATTGTTAATCCAATCATAAAGAAAGTATGAGGGATTAAGGAGAGGAAATTTCTATCTTCTTTCGTTAAAGGTTCGTCGCTTCTGAATCGCAAGAATTTATACCATTTGACCATTAAAGCTCCTGTAATCCAGAATGGAAATAGTATATATTTTAGAATGAATTTGATAATTTTCCAGATAATTTTAAGAAAAACAAGTATTCCTGACCAGACAATTTGCCAAAAGGTTTTTTCTCTGACTTTTACTTTTTTTTCTTTCTGTTTTTTTTCTTTTATTAGTCGTCTTTGTTGACTTTTATCTTCCATTTCCATGGCTTTTTCATTCATATCTTTTTATTAAAGTATGTTCTATTAAATTCTTTTGGGTTTTCCAACCAATTTTTGTAAATGCGAAGCTTTTATAGATTATGCTCCCATTATTATTTTGAAGAGAATGAAGAAGAAACAAATATTTACTATAATCACGTTAACTATTCTAATCAGTATTAGTTTTCAATCACTAAATAGTGATGTTGCAGCTGAATTTCAGAAGGATACAGTTGAAAATATAGAAGATTGGTTTACTTCTTCTAGTTTAATAAATTTCACTAAAGATTATAATATAAATTTATTCTTTAATATTGCAAATGACACATTGGGATATGCAATTGCACCAAGACTATCTTTTAACACTAATATGCATGTACCACTTAATTTTACTTCATACTTGAACAAGGATGTCAAAGATGGCACTACAGAATTTGGGTTACAAATAGGAAGTAATCCAGGAAATTTTACTCTCGGATTAAATGGTACAATAATTATAGTAACTCCCAGTACTGGACCTGTTTATATTGATGTGATGGAAGGTGAAAGTGAATCATTTGCTGATTTTGAGACCTTATTGGGCGAAAATATCACGATTCCCATAAATTTCAGCCCTATCCTCTTTACAGTAAATGATATTGAGATTCCTGAATTACCAGAGATACAATCGGTTGGACTAGAACTTACTCCTATTGTTCTACTGAAAGGAACAATTAGATTGAATGTAATAGTTTTAGGTGAAGAGCTATCATGGACTGATTCTGATGATATCTATTTTACTGAAATAGCTATTGAAGATAAAAGTCCCACATTTAATACACTTCTAAGTAATATAACCTTAGATTTTTCCAATGTTAAATTATCACTGATTGGTTTTAAAACAGCTTTTCTTTTTGGTACACCTCTTGGAACAATAATACAAAATTTCGAGTTTGATTTTAGCTCTATTGAATGGATTGAAGGAGAACAAGCTCTTGGTGATATTTTCATATTTTTAGTAGACAGCTTATTTGAGATTAATGATTTGGAAGTCTATATCTCAATTGAAAAAACTCCTTTCTCAATCATGTCAATATTAGCTGCTATTACTCTACTTTCAGGTTTGATTTACATTAGAAAAAAAAGAAGGTCGTAGTTTATCTTCTTTGTATCTAAAATTTTAAAAATCAATTCCCCTTTAGAAAACTGAAAGTGGTGGTTGTATGCCTAAAAATATCAAGAATATGTCAAAATATTATTTAGAATTAGATAAAAAATGGACCGCTCACAATTACAAACCAATTCCTGTAGTTATTAAAAAAGCTAAGGGAACATGGGTTTGGGATGTCGATGGCAAAAAATACCTAGATTGTTTAAGTGCTTATTCAAGCCAGAATTTTGGTCATAACAATCCTAAGTTAGTAAAAGCGCTCAAGAAACAAGCAAATAAGGTTATTCTAACATCTAGAGCTTTCTGTAATGATGCTATGGGAAAAGCAGCAAAGAATCTATGTGAATTGACTAACTATGATGTCTTTCTTCCAATGAACACTGGTGCTGAAGCTGTTGAATCCGCTCTGAAAATAGCTAGAAAATGGGGTTATGAAAAGAAAGGAGTAGATGAAAACAAAGCAGAAATTATTGTTTGTGAAAATAACTTCCATGGAAGAACAATTACAATAATTGGTTTTTCAACTGATCCTGATGCTTTTTCTGGTTTTGGACCAAAGACACCTGGTTTTACGGTTATACCTTATGGTGATGCTAAAGAATTAGAGAAAGCAATTAATAAGAATACAGTAGCTTTTATGTTTGAACCAATTCAAGGAGAAGCGGGAGTTTTAATTCCTCCTGAAGGATATCTGAAAGAAGTAGAAGCAATTTGTAAGAAAAACAACGTTCTAACAATTGCTGATGAAATCCAAACTGGACTCTGTCGAACAGGAGCTCTTTTTGCATCTGATCATGAAGGTATCAAACCTGATATAACTCTAGTTGCCAAAGCGGTTGGTGGTGGAGTTTTTCCAGTTTCTGGTGTTTTGTCAAATTGGGAAATAATGGGTGTTCTTACTCCTGGAACTCACGGTTCCACTTGGGGTGGGAATAGTTTAGGAATGGCTGTACTAGATGCTGTTTGCAATCTTATCAGAGAAGTAGATTATTCTGCTTTATCTTTAGAGCTCGGTAAATTCTTTGTTGATGGTTTAAAGAGAATTCAAGAAAAATATCCGAAGAAAATTAAGGAAGTTAGAGGTAAGGGTCTATTAGTCGCTATTGAGCTAAATGATAAAGCTCGTTACTATACTGAAGCAATGAAGAATAATTCTCCTGTAGGTTTACTTGCTAAAGAAACACATGAATTTTCAATTAGATTTGCTCCTCCTTTAGTAGTAACAAAATCTGAATTAAGTTGGGCTTTGGATATTATAGAGAAAGTTTTCAGTGAAGTAAATTAATACTTCATCCTTCATTTTTATTATTATAGTAAAAGTCTGCTTCTGAATAATCATAATCGTTCTTTTTTAAAATCAGATATGCTCTTTCAATTGATGTTGTGAAAATTTTTCTATTTGGTTCCTTGTAAATTCTAACTTGATAGACGGATTTGTTTATAGAGATGATTTCCCCATTCTTGTGTAATAATACCACTTCTTTCTCAGTTTGATCCGTACCAGGTAGAATCTGGTGACTACGCATAATATGAAAACTAATGTAGAATATTTAAACCCAGAAAGGAAAATAATGAAGTTTAGTTTCAATTAAGTCTACAATTTCTTAAATGATGAAAAAAAATAAAAATAGAAAAAAAGAAGAAAAATATCTTCATTGTAGAATTGCTATATCCTCAAATAGTATTATGAAAACGAGAATTTGAAGAAAAATAATCATTATAGCCTCAAACGTATCAAATCTTCCATCCTGTATACACCTTTTAACAAACCAGAGCGTTCCTGCAATTGATCCCAATTGAATTAGTATAAATGGATGAAGAGTTATTGAAACCATGATTCCAATAATACCAAAAATCAGTAATGTTGATTGTAGAATTCCCCCCATTGCATTACCAATTCCTACTTCTATTTCACCTTTCGCTGCTGATATAATCGCAATTCCATGCTCGGGAACTGCTCCAGCTGCACCTAATATCAGAGCTGCAGTTAAAGGTCCTTTTGGAGAAGAAAAGAAAGTAACATTACTTAATAGATGCTGAACGCTTTCAATAAGTGTTTCACCACCAAAATAAATGCCTACAAATCCTAGTATGAGAAGAAAAATTGTTAATGGTTTAGAAAGAAGTTCATGATCATTAGAACCACTCTTAGTGTGTTCTTCATCTGTTTTGTGTTGTTCTTCCGTCTCGTCTACATTATCCTCTAGATTTTTAGCCATTTTGTTGGTATTTTCTTTTACAAAAATTAAGTAGACTAGATAAATAACATAGCTGGCTGCAAGCATTGCTGCAACAGGTATTGTGAGTTGTGCTAAATTCAAATCATCTTTACCAAAATAAGAATACTGGACAAAACCGAAGATTACAGTCATTAGTAGTGCTACAATAGCCCATCTGATGATAGGTGATTCTCT
>DXJF01000127.1 GCA_019057375.1 Candidatus Heimdallarchaeota archaeon | reverse complement strand
TTCTTAAGTTATCTAATTGCCCTGAGTCTCATTTGTTTCTGTTTAGGTTTGTTGTTGTTAATGTTCTCAAAATCGAAACTTCAAATGAATATGAGTTTTATCTTTCTCTTTTTATCAGGTATTTTTCTTATATCTAGTTCGATTATGAGTACAGATATTGTTTTATTCTTCTTATTAGGCTTAGTTACAATTACTATAATTTTGGCTTTTCATTTCAGAGATCAGTTGTTATCAAATATACATGTAGAAACAGCAAGGAGGGATGAAATTGAATAATATTACTGTCTTATTGATTACTCAATTTTCGATTTTGATTTGTTTTCCGATAATTAGACGTCTTTTAGTGTTTTCAGATAATAATAAGGTTAGAGTAAGAAAAATTTATTCAAGTATTGTGTCTCTTACCTTAGTTGGATTCTCTATTATAATATTTTCACTCACCTTACATTATCTGAATGCAAATAATCCTTCAAACCTAACAGAAGAAATAACATTATTTTCCATATCTAAATATAATTTTACTCTGGGATTTCAATTAACTCAAATCCAAGTTCTTTTGTTTGTAGTCATTACTTCTGCAGTAGCTTTGATAAATTTCTATTTGGTGTGGAGTCAGGAGAAATGGACTATTGATCAAGTAGACAGAATCTCTATTTATTCAGTGATATCTATTCTAGTAATCTTATCTCCAAACTTCTTTCAATTGCTGTTCTTCTTAATTGTGGCTGATTTGATTTTAATTGAACTGTTATACAGTTTGAATCAGGAAGGATGTAAACGGAAGAACTTGAATATAATGGCTGCTTCATTTGGTGTTGGAGATTTACTGATTTGTATAGCATTCATACTTCTTTTCAGAAAATCAAAAAGCTTTGATTTTAAAATTATTTTGAGTGATATTCAATACAAATTTTTCATTTTTAAACCATATTTTATTGTTCTGTGTTGTTTGTTTCTTTTAGGTATAATAGCAAAAAGTTCATTGTTCCCATTTCACAACTGGCTACCTAAAATTTGTTCTAAAGATTCAATATGGAAATTTAGCCCAATAATGATCAGTGTTATTCTTGGAATATCACTTATCTTCATTTCACCATTATACAACTTACTTGTAGTAGTACCAAATTATTATGCTTGGTATGGTATTATATTTTCTGTTATTGCAACACTTTTTGCGATATTTCTAGCAAAGGAATTTGAAAAACAGATTCTAGTTTTCACTTCTTCTATAGGTTTGTTATTAATTTCAATTGGAATTGGAAATCTGTCAAGTGCTTTTCAATTCCTGATGATGTTGCCTTTTGCTTATCTGGGTCTTGTAATTCTTTCATCAAAATCTATAAACATCAACCTAGATCCTCCTACTGATACGAGAAGTAAAAAACTCATCAGATCAATAGCTAATATTTTCTTTGTTTCAATTATTATGATCTCAATAATTTCAGTAATTCCTTTTAACGGCAATTTACTTACTTTGGGTTATCTTTTCACTTCTAATATTATAGATTTGAGTCTTCTTGTTTACACATTAACCATTATTTTAATTCTAAGCATAACTTTAATTTGTATTCAAATAAGTTGGAAATATTTCAAACAGAATCTCTTTAAGAAACTGAAATTTTCAGAGTTGTTTCCACTTATTATGATTCTAGTTTTCTTATCTGCAAATAGTATTCTCTATCCTTTATTTAACATTTTAAATCCATTTTCATTACCTCTTAATTTCTCCCAGGAAAACCTTTCCACAGCTCTTATTCCGATTTTTGTGGGATGGTTTGTGATCCTTGTTTCATACATTATTATTGAGTCATTTACTGAAAAATTTTCAATATTTCTCAAAAAGTTTTCAACAAAGATTCAAGAAAAATTGCGTAAAATTTACTATTTCGAATTTATTTTCTCACCGATAAATTGGGTAGATGTTCAAATCATAATTCCTTCAGCAGTCTGGTTCTATGAAAATGTTATCAGAGATATTATTTACAAGGTAATAATTGTTGGTATCTACAAATTTTTCTTCTATCTAGCAAACCTTGTTAAGGATTTTGTAAATAATGTTGCAGTTCCAAGGACTGTAAATTTCTTTAAGAGAATCTCTCGATTTATTCAAAGTTTGGAAAATGCTAAATTAAAAACACAGCTACTTTACATAATCCTAGGACTTGGGATAATGTTTGCTATTACAATCGTTCTTTATGCTGGAGGTATAATTTGATGAGTTATCCAATTTCATTCTTGTACGATTTCCTACCTCTTGAAATTCTTCTACTAGGAATCATCTTAATTATAGGTTTAGGGTCATTTTCATCTAAAATTATCAAAAAATTCCCGTTTCTTATGACAAGGATGAGAATTGTTTATGGTTATATTGCACTTATTTCAAGTATTATTGCAGTTATTGTGTATAGCTACATATACACCCCCTTAGATAGTAATTATGTAATCGCTTTTAATTTGACCATAACATCTTTTACATCAGGACTATTTTACGCTGTTTCATTTGCTATCATTATAGGGATTTTCTTATCTATTGTCGAAATAGAATTGAAATTTAGGAAAAGTTATCTACTTTTTGTCTCTTTACTATTAATAGAATCCAGTACTATATTTATTACTGCAGCTAATTCTTTGGTGTTCATTTTCTTTGGTTTTGTATTAGTTTTTACTGGAATGAATTTCTTTATAAGAAACTTCACATCAACAAAGACCGATAAAAAGAAATCTTTCATTGGAAACTATCTAACTTTGAGTAGTTTAGCTCTATCTTTATTGTTTATTGGTTTTGCTGCTCATTCTCTCTCAGGAAATTCCTTTGTATTGTCAATAGAAAATACCTCTCTTCGTCTCTGGGAGTTCATAAGCGAGATATTTATACTAACTGGATTACTAGTTCTAGTTGGGGGTCCTCCTTTCCACTTTATCTTTTTTGAATCAGAAAATGAGAAATTTAATGCAATAACGCAGATAATTATATCCGTTCAGAAAGGTTTGGTATTATCTTTCTTAGTCAAATATACTTTAACAATTGCTGAATCATCATTTTCAAAGGTTTTGATTTGGTTGTACACTGTTTGTGGTGTTATTTATGTTCTTTGGGGAGTCTTAGCTTCCATGACAGTAAAAAGATTACAGAAATTAGTACACTATATCAGTATTATTTTTGTGGGGATAATACTTCTGATTTTATCCGATTTATTTTCTCCCATAATCACAGAAGAATTGATAAATCTAACATTAAAGACTGCATTTTACGGAGTATTGGTGTTTATTCTTTCGTTAACATTTTCTATCTCCTCAATAGGTGTAATTTCAAAGGGTTTCAAATCAGATAAAATTCAAATTTTAAGAGAAGTTGGAAGAAATTCTATTTCTCAATTTCTTATAATGGTACTTAATGTCCTATTGATGTTTGCTGCACCTTCATCAATACTTCTCGTCTCTCAGAAAATTGTTTTTCCTGATTTCTTTTCTCCTAGAATGTATATTACAGCTGTGATTCTTCTTTTAAGCATGGCTTTTTCATTAGTCTATCTGATAAGATTGTTAAGATCGATCTTCTTCATTCAAGTCAAGAGAAATCTGGAGTTCTCCTCACCTGAACCTGCAGTGTACATAGCCTCTTTCATTGCTTTGATTCTTATAGTTATGGCGGTAATTTTCATAAAACAATTCTTAATTTTCTGCAGTTTGATTGGAATAAACCTAGTTTAGTTATTTCGACAATTCAATAAGTTTTTGAATATAGATATTCGAATCAACTTGATTAGAGTGACTTCTAATAAGTTAAATCTTCCACTTGAGGTAGATCAAATAAATTCTTACTTATCTGATTTAAGAAATCATAGCCCTTATGACGACGAAATCAATGATTTAATTGATCAAATCCTTCAGAATGGTGGTAAAAGGATTAGACCCTTAATCTGCCTTCTTTCATTTGAGATGATATCAAAAGAACAGCGCAATGATTCGAGTCTAGCTGCAGCATGTTCTCTAGAAGTTATTCATAATGCATCATTGTTGATTGATGATATTTTCGATAAAGATATTTATCGAAGACAAGAAAAATCTTTCTACTTAAAGTATTCAACTTTCGCAGCACTTTCAATTTCTTATTCCCTAAGTAGTTTAGCATTAAGCTTAGCTTCCAAAACTAACGTTATTGAGATTGTTGATGAGTTAATTAAAGCAATTCATACACTATCAACTTCATTATTTTTAGAGCAAAAATTCCGGTCTGGAAAGAATAAGATGACTAAAGAGGAAGCGCTTCAGTTAATTGACAGAAAAACTTCAAGTTTATTTGAAGCAGCCTCTGTAATTGGCGTTCTTTTAGGAAATAGCTCAAAAAAAGACAGAAAATCTATGAAGCACTTTGGTAAATTATTTGGAAGAGCATTTCAATTGAAAGATGATTATTTCTCTTTGACTTCTGATCAAAATGATTTGGGAAAATCAGGTGTTTGGACCGATATCTCGAACCGTATTCAAACCATTATAGTTTTAGAGGCAATGGATCTGGTCTCTTCTGATGAAATGAAAATTCTAAATGATTATTATATTGATAGGAAAGATTTTCCAACTGAAAAAATTAAATCAATACTTGTAAATTCTGGAGCCCTTAAAATAGTAAAGAATCAAATATCTCATTATATTAATGAAGCAATTGCTATTCTCAATTTGTTTCCTAATACCCCCTCAAGAGATAAATTAATCGAAATAACAAATCTTTTACATATATAAAAAAAGAAGTAGGAATTATTCGCTTCTAATTCCTTGTATATACTCACTAAACCAAATATGTGCTGTATATCTATCTGTTATAACAGGAGGAGCCTTGAACCCATAAGCACAGATTGAACTTATTGGACCACTTCCTGCTCGATTAATAGCTACTTTTGTTGCTCTTATTACATCTACAAGGGTTCCCGCTCCATTAGGGCCATCTAATGTTTCTAATCTAATATCTATTTTTACTGGCATCTCCATGAATCCTTCCCCTCGTATCCAGAAATGACTCACGCGCCTATTTCCTAAGAATTCTAGATAGTCTGATGTCCCACTTGCGAGATTTATATCATAGCCAAAAGATTGTTTAATAGTTCTTTCTTTTACTTCACGTTTGTATTGTTTTCTATCATCATCAAGTGTATTCAGTGTTTCAAGGCCTCCAGCAACATCTAGTTGGTAGGTGTCCTTTATGATAACACCTTGTTCCCTTAGAACATCTAGAAATCCTTTATGAAGAACCGTTCCTCCAGATAAGGACTGTAAATCATCTCCTAATACACATATATTTGCTTTTTTGAATTTTCTTGCCCAACCAGGGTTGTTAGCAATACTAGTAGGTGTACAATTTATGAATGCTACTTCTGCATCAAGAGCTGCTTGAGCATATGTTTCAACTGCATTTTCTGCGCCTGAAGGAAGAGCACAAATAAGAATCTCAGCTCCTGAATCCTTTAAAATTTCAACTACATTCGCTTCAGAACCATCTGCTACCACTATTACTTCAAGTAGATGATTTGAAAGGCCATCCTTTACGGGTCCTTTGAGTACTTCAACATTGGTCTTTTCAACATTCACAAATTGAGGAGTACTATTAATTGGTGCAAATAT
Organism: Candidatus Heimdallarchaeota archaeon; assembly: GCA_019057375.1. Classification (GTDB taxonomy): domain Archaea; phylum Asgardarchaeota; class Heimdallarchaeia; order Heimdallarchaeales; family Heimdallarchaeaceae; genus UBA460. The sequence continues at coordinate 18,702 of DXJF01000127.1, read as the reverse complement.
AGCCTTTTCTAAGTCTTTTCCGACCTTATCAGCATCAACATCAAAGGCAGCAACAATTCGAATATTTTTAGCTTCATAACTACTGATTTTCGGATAAAGAAGTTTTTCCTTTTTATCTTCAAAGATATTAAGATAATTAATGCCTTGAAGTAAACCTGAAGCAATATTCCCGATACCAGCGATTGCTATTTTTATACCGTCATTTTTCACCATTAACACCTCAATTAGTTATTTCTCCTCTTATGAATTTTTCAACGAGTTCTTTAGCTTCAGAATCTTTGATTTGTTTTGGGGGATGCTTAAAGAAGTAGCTTGAGACGCCTATTAGAGGGCCACCTATGTTTCTATCTAAAGCAATTTTCAGAGATCTTACTACATCGATCATAACACCAGCACTATTAGGTGAATCTTGCACACTTAGCTTTAATTGAGCAGTTATTGGTTGTTCTCCAAAATTCTTACCCTTCAACCAAAGATAGCAGATTTTTTCATCATCTAGAAATGGAACATAGTCAGATGGACCGATTCTAGTAGGAACTTCATAAGGTAACATACTTGTGACTGCTTCAGTTTTTGATATTCTCTTTGTAGTCAATCTATTTTCCTTCTTCATATTCTCAAAATCAGTGTTTCCACCAATATTTAATTGGAAGGTTTCATCAAGCTTAATTCCTCTGTCATGAGCTAGTGATACAAGAACACGATGCAAAATCGTTGCTCCAAGCTGAGATTTTATATCATCACCTGCTATTGGAATATTCTTATCCTTGAACTTTTGAGCCCATTCAGGCTTCGAAGCTAAAAATGCTGGAATCCCATTTGCAAAAGCAACATTAGCATCTAATGCAGCTTGTGCATATACTTTTGATGCTTTTTCACTTCCTACAGGAAGGAAGTTAATTAAAACATCTGCATTTGACTCCTTTAAAGTATCTGCAATATTTATAGGTTGTACTTCTGAAGAGTCATAACAATGAAATGGTTCTATCATATGTGGTGCAACACCATCATGGATAGGTCCTGGTAAGACAGTTATTCCTTTATGAGGGACATCTGAAAACTTATTACAACAATTTGGACTTTGCCAAATAGCTTCAGAAATATCTTTACCAATCTTCTTAGTATTAACCTCAAAAGCAGCTACTACTTCAACATCTGAAATATGATACTCACCAAACTTAACATGCATAACCCCAGGTACAAAATCGTTCTCATCAGCGCTTTGGTAATATTCTAAACCTTGTACCAGAGCTGATGCACAGTTACCAAGACCAGCAATTGCTACTTTAACTTTTTTCGACATGAGTTCACCTTTTTCTTCATACACGAAAATTAATTTGAACTAATTGAGCAAAGGAGCGTTATGCTTTTAAAAAGTTTTACCCTATATGTTCTTATGTCATCAAAGAGAAAAACCATTCTTATTACTGGTGGGTTAGGACAAATTGGCTATTACCTTTATGAGGAATTAAAGAGTCAATATAATCTCTGCCTATTAGATAATAAATCATCATCCAAATTTGAACCTCCACAAGATGTTATTTTTATTGAAGGCGATATCATAGATAGTGAGGTTTTTTCAAAACTTCCTGAGATTGATTTTGTAATTCACCTAGCCGCACAGATCAGTATTGAAAAATCTACTCAATCTCCACTTTTTGATGCAGAAATCAATATTATGGGGACTTTAAATGTTTTAGAATATGCTTTAAAACAGAATGTTCAGAAATTCGTTTATATCAGCTCTGCGGCAATCTTTGGGCATCCAGAATTCCTTCCAATTACTGAAGACCATCCTAGAAATCCACTTTCTCCATATGGTCTGAGCAAGTCAGTTGCAGAGAAATATGTCAAGCTTTTTTCAGAGCTATATAACCTGAATGCTGCCATAGTTATTCCTTTCAATTTGTACAGCCCAATTCAAGCTGAAGATGATCCCTATGCTGGTGTAATTTACAAATTCATTAAACAAGTGAAACAAGGAAAACCACCAGTTATTCAAGGAAAAGGAGATAAATCAAGAGATTTTGTGCATGTTAAGGATGCAGCCAAAGCTATAAAACTAGTTCTTGAAGATGACAAAGGAAATGTTACCGTGTTTAATATTGGCTCAGGTAAATCAACTACAATAAATGATTTGGCTAGATTAATTATTGAAATCAGTGGAAAAGATTTAATCCCTCAATACACAGATGCAAGACTGGGGGATATTAACCATAGTTACTCCTCAATTGACCGTGCAAAGAGAGAACTGAACTATAATCCAGTTATTTCTTTAAAAGAAGGTTTAGAAGAACTCTATTTGAAGCTGCAATGAATTTCTTTTATTACAAAAAGTAAAAATATGATTTATTCTTACTAACATTGATGCCAGATTTTGTTATCGATACAAATTTCTTTATTAGTGGGTTTCAAACTTTACCTAATACCTTCTCCAAATTTGCTAAAGCTTTCAAAGCTCTCAAATTTGAAATTCATATGACATCCTATATTAAGAATGAAATGAGGTTTTTTCTTCAAAGGGAAATTACACCTCATGTAAAAATAGTAGACGTAGATCATTCGGAATTTCAGAAGTTTCTTCAAAAAGTGCATAAGCATACAACAAATCTTCCACAAAAACCAGATTTGTCTGTTATTTACTTAGCTGATAAATTAGGCGCAACTATTGTGAGTAGTGATTTAAAGCTTCTAGAAACAGCTGAATTGATTGAAATTCCAACACTTACAAACAGCGCATTCACCAAATTTGTTCTTGAAGAGAACAAAGACCCTACTTTGAATTCATTCCTTAAAGAACTGGAAAATAAGTTAATGACAGCAGAAATTCGATATTCAATTGAGAGTACAAACAGATATGATCCAGTAAAACGAATTAGAAAGATAATTGATTCTGCTATATCTGTTATTCGAACTGAATATGAAGAAAAAATGACACAGTTATCTCAAAGTGATTTACCTGAAACAGATGGCTTTTCAATTGAATCCTTACAATTAAAGGAACTCCTTACTGAAGTTCAAAGTGATTTACAACGCTTAGAAGATGATTTTAACTCAGGTAAATATATGGAATTAGAAGCTGAATTGTTAGCTAGAATTCGAGAAATAACTGACTATTTAGTGGATTGGAAACTTGCTATTGATAAAATAGAAGATCACATAATCTATAATGAATCACTTCAACTTCTAGGTCGACTACATTATTTGTCTTGCATTAGTTTAGTTGAAAATAAGAAAGTTGATCTTGCGAGAGTCTACATGGATAAATTGATCATGATATTATTACAAAACTCAGAAGCAAACGAAAAATATGGAATTGATGTTCATTTCTTGAGGATGATTATTTTGCTTTTATCAGGACAATTTCAGAGATTGAACTCCTACTTCACTCCAGCTTTTGAGGATGAATGTAACGAATATCAGAGAGCTGATGTTGTCAATGTTATAAGGGCACTAATCTTGCTGACTGTTATTCTAGGAGGGGAGAAAGCAGTAGAAACAGCGAAAGATTATGATTATGATAACATTGAATTTATCAATCAACTTGGGTTTAAATTCATGCAGTTAGAAGATTTACAGAAAGCTGCATTAATGTTTGAACAAACCTTTTACCTTTCTCTTAATTCCAAGAATAGAGGATTATGTATTGCTAGCTTAGAATATCTAGGTTGGTTATATTTCTCTGGATTTCATCCTGCTAAATCAGTCATTCAAAATCTTTATGAAATTCTGATTAAGAAATTTCCAGAGATCAAATCTAGTTATCAGGTCAGTTTACAGGTTACTAGTAAACCCAAAGATTTAGAGAACTTCACTTCATCTGCATATCAACCTCTTTCTGCATTAGCAATAGATCTGAAATCTCCTCTCTATTGCGTAGGAATCTCTTACATGAAAGAGAAAAACAAACTCAAGCCGTTAATCAAAGTGATGAACTGGGGAATGATGGCTAGAATTGGCATTATAGATGAGAATCAAGAATTAATTCGAAATTCAACTCTTGGTAATACTATTCATCTTATTGATGGTAAATTCAAAATTGTACCTGCTTCAGCTCATTTTAGAAAACAACATGATGTAGAGTTGATTTTGCATATAGACCATGTTTCCCAGCCAACAATTTTGTGTAGATCTCCTGGAGGATGGGAGGTAACAACTATTGCTGATGAGTGAATTGATACTAATACTTCCGAAATTCTTTTTATAGTTAATGCAGAAGAGAACTTATGGAAGTAGTTGAAACAGGGATAATTGGATTAGATGGAATTCTTGGAGGAGGACTACCTAAAGGTAGAACCATTCTAGTTTCAGGTCCTGCAGGAGCCGGAAAATCCACATTTGGAATGCAATTTCTTTATCATGGTATCGTATCAGGTGGAGAAAGTGGAATTTTTGTTTCATTCGATGAACATCCCGAGCATGTACGAGAAGAAACTTTGAATTTTGGTTGGAACCTAAATGATATTGAAAAGGATAATTTACTTGTAATTATTGATGGTTTTAGCCCTAGAGCTGGTGTCAGTTCTGAAGAGAAATATCAAACTCCTGTAGATGTTGACGAACTTATTACACAGTTAGTAGAAATAATTGATAAGACTTCAGCTGAAAGAGTTGTCATTGACAGTATAACAGCTTTAGCTTTATCTATGGCATCTGAACAGCAAATCAGGAAACAAATTCTCAAACTCAGTGCAGTTATGTCTTCTTTAGAATGTACAACTATCTTAACTAGTGAAATGAGAGACGGAGTAGTAAGTAGATTTGGTGTTGAAGAATTCATGAGTCAAGGAGTTATAGTCTTGAATTATGAATATAGAAACAATATTGCCATACGTAGTATGAATATCCGCAAAATGCGGGGTTTGAAGCACGAAATGTCTGAAAGACCATTTACTATAACTCCAAATGGTATAGAAGTTTATGCAAGTGAGCAATTCTACTTTTAGCTTTATCGTTAAAATCTAGCCGTTGATAGTAAGATTTAAAATAAGCTGTAAGATGCACCAAATAGTGATTAAATGGGTAATATTAGAACAAGCCAAGTAAAACGGTTATCCAAACAAATAGTAAGAGATTTTCATGACCAACTCAATACAGAATTTGAAAATAACAAACATGTAGTTGAAGAAGTTTGTACCACAATGTCTAAGAAGATGCGAAATCTGATAGCTGGTTATGTTACTCGCATTATGAGACAATTCAAAGATCAAAAAATACAGGTTTTAGAAGAACTCTAAATCACTATTAGACTCTTTTTATCCTCTCTTTGTTAAGATTATTAATTATTCGAGGAAAATATTTATACTAAGAATCAGAATCATCATTGATGAAAAAGCTGTTTTCTTACTTAAGTTTTATATCGTTATTTCTAAACTTTTTTTGTATTGTTTCTGGAGTGATTTATTTAATAATTCCAAGTAATTCACACTATTGGAATTTTGCGGGAATACTTTTTCTGTTGACTATATTATTCAATAGTTCAGTTGTTTTTGTTCAAGGAAGAATATTGAATCCAGATATGAAAACTGTGAAAAGGTATAGAATAGCTTCTTATGGATTTTATACTTTTATAGGTGTATCTTATCTTCTTATGTTTATGGCTAATTTTGTTGGCTATGGACCTAATTTAAACGCAAATATAGGTTTAGGATTTATGATAGGGATAGGTTATTTTGGAATTTTACTCTATCCTTCTATTTTGATCCCATATTCACTTTATAAATTTAGAAAAAATTCCGAATATTTTGAGTTTGATGACAATATTCAAAGAAGTAAATCAATTAAAAGCAGTATTCTATTTGTGCTTCGTTTAATAATGGTAATAATATGTTTACTTCTCCTTTCGTTTGGAATACTAATCGATATAACACTAATTAATCCAAGCTTATTAAGATTCTTAGGTTTTGGTCTTGGAGTTTTTGCTGCTCAAACAGGATTATTTATTGGTCTTGGATGCATTAGTTGTACATTCTTAATATTATATACATTGAGAAAACAAAGTAGATTTTTGAGAACTAAACTAGTCTCGATCTCCTTTCTAGGAGTTGTAATTTCATCAATCTGTTTCATTCCATTGTTATCAACACCCTCATTTAGTCTAGAAGCTTATAGTGATTTTTCTGACGCTTATAATCCATATTTTGGTGGAAACTGGGAAAATTTTATTGAATCATCCGGTTACTCCGAGTTTTTCTTAAAGAATCCATTCCAACTAACAAGTTATTTCCTCGGGAGTGGAATACCATCATGTACTATTATTCCAAATATCTTGTATTTTGATGGTAGTAATAGCAATTATACAGTGGATCAGAATATTCAACTCTATTTTGATGCATATTTACCTCCAAACGAAGGAGTTGGACTACCTGGTGAAAACTCAACAATTATCAGAATACATGGAGGTGGTTGGGTTCTTGGTGATAAGAATTTAATGAATATTAGAATGATGAACAGATATCTTGCAGCTCAAGGATATTGCGTATTTGATATTCAATATGGATTAAATAATGTTTCCAATTTGATGGGTGGTTTTTCAGTTGGTCCTGAAAATGTCTTTGGTAATTTTACCCTTGATGATATGATTCGACATATTGGTAATTTTACCCTATTCTTAGAAACTCATTTTTCTGAATATGGGGCAAATCTTAGTTCAGTATTTATTTCAGGAGGTTCATCTGGAGGGCAATTAACAGGTGCAGTAGCTTTAAGTATAGACTCAGGAAATTATACTAGTGTTTTTTCCAATGCTTTAACCATTAAAGGATTAATTCCCTATTATCCTGCAAACAATATTACTGCAGATTTTGCAGTTGGAGGTAAAGCTGAATGGGCAGATCCAAATCTGTTGGTAATCTCAGATTCACCTCCTAGTTTAATCTTTCAGGGAGATAAAGATGGTTTGATTAGAGAATCTCTACGATTTCAGGAAACATATAGTAATTTAGGAAGAAGTGATTGTGCAGTTTTAATATTTCCTTTTGCTGGACATGCAAGTGATCTATATTTTCCTGGTTATTATAATCAAGTGTTTCTCTATTATATGGAACGATTCTTGTATCTTTATCATTGAATTTTTACTTCACTCCTTGGGAAAAAGATTTTAACTCTGTAATTAAAAATTAAGTTATGCCTTTTAGTTCTCGAATTCCAAATTTTTACAATCTTTCAATTGATGAAAGAAGAGCAAAAATTGCTGAAATATGCAATCTTTCAGATGAGGAATCTGCTCTTCTTGAAGGTAGAGGAATTAATGATGAAACTCTAAACTATATGATTGAAAATGTAATAGGTAAAGTAATTCTACCTTTAGGTATTGCAACTAATTTTGTAGTCAATGGAAGAGATCATCTTATCCCAATGGCAGTGGAAGAGTCTTCTATTGTAGCAGCTGCAAGTCACGCAGCAAAAATAGCTAGAAAGAAGGGTGGATTTGGAGCCGAATATACAGGTTCGATAGCTATTGGTCAGATTCAAATTATTGGATTAGACGATTTTAAAGAAGCTTCTTCAAACATTCTAAAAAATAAGGCTATATTGCTAGAACTTGCCAATAAAACAAATAAAATATTGATGGATTTAGGAGGGGGAGCTAAGGATATTGAAACACGGGAAGTAGATGGAAAGCTAGAGAAATACTTGGTGGTTCATTTAATTGTTGATGTAAAAGATGCGATGGGTGCAAATGCAGTAAATACAATGTTAGAGAAAATCAAATCCGAGATAGAAAAAATTACTTCTGGAGAAGTTTTGCTTAAGATAATCTCAAATTATGCAATTAGGAGGTTAGTTAAAGTCAAAGCAGTTTTTGACAAGGAAGAATTGGGTGGAGAAGATGTTGTTGATAAAATTCTTATGGCATATGATTTTGCAGAACATGATATCTACAGATGTACAACTCATAATAAAGGGATTATGAATGGAATAACAGCTGTTCTACTAGCTACAGGTAATGATTCAAGAGCTGTAGAAGCAGGAGCTCATGCTTTTGCAGTAAAAGAAGGAAGATACAGATCATTGTCTAGATTTGAGAAGAATAAAGATGGAGATTTAGTAGGCTATCTTGAAGTACCAACTTTTGTAGGAATCCTAGGTGGAGCAATTAATGTTAATCCAATTTACAAACTTTCTCTCAAAATAATGGGTATTAGTAGTGCAAAGGAATTTGCAGAAGTATTAGGTGCAGTTGGGTTAGCTCAAAATCTGGCTGCACTTAGGGCGCTGTCTTCAGAAGGAATTCAAAAGGGTCATATGGTTTTACATGCAAGAAATATAGCAATTACTGCTGGAGCAAAAAGTGAAAATATTGAAAGAATCGCTCAGCAAATGATAAAAGAAGAAAAAATATCTTTTGACAGAGCAAAAGAACTACTTTAGATATAAAACTTGAGAAAATATGAAAAACTTTTATTCTAATCTGTTTATAGAGAATTATGGATAAAGAAAATTCAAAGATAGAAGCTGATAAACCTGTCTTCGAAGAGGGAAAACAATATCATATTGAATGCAAACCAGGCGATTTGAAAGGACCTGTACTTCTTCCTGGAGACCCTGAAAGAGCGAGAAGAATAGCTGAAACATGGGAGGGATTTAAAGAAATTGCTGCTCATAGACAATACTATTCCTATACAGGCAAAGTCCATGGAGTTCCGATTAGCGTTACTTCTACAGGTATTGGAACACCTGCTTGTGAAATAGCAATTACAGAATTGCTCAATATTGGTTGTGATACTTTCGTAAGAGTAGGTTCTACAGGTGCTATTCAGCCGGGATTAGAATTGGGAGATCTAATTATTAACACAGCTGCAGTTAAGATGGAGGGCTCTAGCAAATATTATGTGCCAGCAGATTACCCAGCTTCAGCTCATTATGAAGTTGTTCTAGCTCTTATAGAAGCATGTGAAGTGTTAGGATTTACTTATCATTTAGGTGTAGCTGCCTCATCTTCCAGTTTTTATCTAGGACAAGGAAGACCAGGATATAAAGGTTATAAGATATCTAAAACAGATAAAATAGTCCCAGACCTCCAAAAGATGGGTGTAATGAATCTCGAAATGGAAGCGTCCCACATATTTACACTAGGTCAAATTTATGGGGCAAGAACTGGAGCTATTTGTGCTGTGTATGCAAACAGAGTTACTAATGAATTTGGAACAAAAGGAGAAAAAGAAGCAATAACAGCTGCAAATTATGCAGTTAAGGTTCTAGCAGAAATGGATGAAGAGAAAAGAAAGAAAGGAACTAAACATTGGTATAGGATGAAATAACTACTTAAAATCAATTTGAGGGAGGGAGGGTGAATCCCCGCAAAATGAGTGTGGGGATTCACCAAGATACCTTCCTTTTAAACTTTATAAACTCTTCGCAAAAGGCGACAAGAACCATTAAAACCTTGTTCCTTGGGAGTATTAAGACTTGTTTGCTTATTACATTTTAGCAATACCTGGGAAGTAATAATCTCCAGATTCTTCTTCCAATATTGCTAAATCCATCTTCATCATCAGCGTCAACGTGCTTTGAGCTCTTTCCATTGACCATCCTAAATGACTAGCAACTTTATCAACCGATAATGATGGTAATCCTGTGGCTAGCATCAATATTTCTTGGATATCATTTGACATTTCGATTGGTTTGAATCTTATCAAGACCTCTTCTTCACCCAGATCTACTTTTGGTGGAATTACTTCCTTCTCTTCTAGTTTTCGTATGACTTCTAGGATTTCTCCTGTTCCTACCTTCCAGTTTGGTCTTGTTCCCCTGAAGTAATCTATGAGGTTTACAACTGTAATTGCGCTACCAATATCTTCTAGTTCTTCAGTTCCTATGATCATTATTTCTTGAACAAGCTTTTGTTTGAATTCATCTTTACCAAATAACATTGGAGTTTTTACTTTACCAGCAGTTCCTATTGTTTCTACCATTCCTGCTCTTTTACGAAGTTCAAGTACCTTCCCAACTAGCATTTTAGAAGCTATTAGATCTTTTTCTGATTTCTTTTCAATCCTCTCAATTCCTTCTTCAAAGACTTCTTTCCTTCTGTCTTCATCTTGTCTTTGAGTATCCTTCAACCCTGCATCAAATGATTTGTAAGCATCTGAAATATTTGAACGAAGGTCCTTTTTTTCTTCTTTTTGCTTCTTTTGTTTGCCATTTTTTTTATCAGGTACCATTATTATCAAGATGAATCTACTCACCCTTATATAAAAAAATATTCAATTAAGTACATCAAAACGTTTTTAGTTAATATGAAAATATGGCATTATTGAAGAAGAGAATAATGAAATAACCTTTGGGGTGAATTACTTTATTTTTAGTACTCAAAATTACAAGGCGTAAATAATGAACGATATAAATATTACAGCTTACGGTGCTACTGACTATGTGGGAAGAAGTAGTTTTCTTCTACACAATAGAGATCATAATATACTTCTAGACTGTGGTCTACAATTGGTCCCTAAACAAATGTCTATTGCTCCAAAAGGAGTAGATAGTATAGCACACAAAGTTAATTCAGTTCTTCTAAGTCATGCACATATAGACCATTCTGGGTATATGCCCGCTTTATCTAAGCATGGTTTTAAAGGAAATTACTACATGACTCACCCAACCAAGGAAATAGTTTACAAACTCTGGCTAGATCATCTAAAAATTGAAGGAAGAAGACATTGGTCAGAGTCTGATTTGGATAAAGTATTTCGAAGAATAAAAACTACAGAATATGAAAAACCATTCAAAGTAGCTGATGGAATTACTGCACGTTTAATTAATGCTGGGCATGTTCTAGGAGCAGCTCAAATACTTATCGATTGGGAAGGAACGTTGATTCTCTATACTGCTGACATAAATGATAGAATAACTCCTATGTTTGATGGATATGATTTACCTGATGAGGAAATAGATGTTCTATTAACAGAATCCACTAATGGAAATCGTTATGTGCCTGAGAGATCAAAGATAGATGTTGGTCTTCGACTTATGGCTAAACAAATAACAGATGAAAAAAATAAAATGCTTTTACCATCTTTTGCAGTAGGTAGGTCTCAGGAAACATTGATTACTTTAGCTTTAGATGATGATTTGAATGATGTACCTATTTACATTGATGGAATGATAAACCATATGAATATGGTTACTGAACACTTTCTAAGTGCTAAGTGGGTATCCAAACGTTTTCTCAGTCAGCTGAAAGATGCCGGTCTTTATTCACCTTTCGAAAAACAAAATTTTATTCCTGTTCCCTCAATTTCAAATAGATCACACAATTCTAGAAAATACATTTCAAAAAATGAAGAGGGCTCAATCATTGTTACTACTTCTGGTATGCTAGAAGGTGGTCCTATTCACACTTATTTGGAACTATGTGGAACCAATCCAAATAATGTCCTAGGATTTACTGGCTACCAAGTAGAAGGGACAACTGGAAGAGACATATATGATGGGAACAAAAACATAACACTTCAAACTAGCTATGGTCATCCAAAGAAAATCAACTTGAAAGCAAAAGTAATGAAATTCCCATACTCTGGACACAGTTCAGTAGATGGTTTGAAAGCAGTAATGGAGAAATCAGGAGCAAATGAGATAGTTTTAATTCATGGTGATAAAAGAAATCAAGAATACATTCTCAACTATGTCAAGGATATTGCTAAACCAAGAATCCTGAAAGAAGAAGTACCTACAAAGTTAGTGAGTTTGTAGAATGAAAATCAACAATCCTCCTTATCTGCAGATTGCTTTAGATTTAGTTGACAAGACTGAATTAGAAAGAATCTTATTGAAAATTCCAGATTCAGATAAAATTCTTTTAGAAGCAGGAACACCTCTGATCAAGAAATTCGGAATTGATATAGTGAAATTTATACGTGAATTTCATCCATCATCATATATCATTGCAGATATGAAGACACTAGATGTTGGATGGTTAGAGGTTCAAATTTCAGCTGAAGCTTCAGCAAATGCTGTAGCTATCAGTGGATTAGCCCCTAATGAAACACTAGTTTCATCAATTGAAGAAGCTGAAAAAAGAAATATTGCTATTTTTTTAGATTGTATGAATGTTGAATCACCATCTAAAATTCTTGAAAATTTAACAAAGAAACCAGAAGTTGTTCTTTTTCATAGAGGAATAGACCAAGAAGGAAAAATAGATCATCCTTGGAATAATATTAAAATAATCAAAGAAAAATTTTCAGAATGTAAAATAGCTATTGCTGGAGGATTAAATCTCGAAACAAGTGCTAGAGCTCTTAATAATGGAGCAGACATTATAATTATTGGTAGAGCAATTACTCAAGAGGATAATATTGAAGCCGCAATTAATGATTTTCTTCATTTTCTGTAAGTAGAAAATTATCTTAGATTCATTAGTATTCATGCATTGTCCCCTTGAATCTGATTTTTGAATATATTTTTTTGTAGGTTAGATTAAACAGAATTAACATTACTATCGACATAAGTATTAACATAACTACTGATCCCCAAACTATACCATTCATAAGAGTTTCTTGTCCAAATAAACAGAGTCTAAATGATTGAACAGCAAGCGTCATCGGAGAGATATATGCAATTATTCTCAGCCATTCAGGGAAGAGGGAGAGAGGAAAGAGACTTCCACTTAATAGATGCATAACACCTATTACAACCATAGAAATCTCTCTTCCTCTCTTTACTAGTATGGTTATATTTGCTGTTAATAGAGATAGGGAAAAGAAAAATAAGATAACGCAAAATATAACCAAAAGAAAGGATAGCACTGATAAAAAGCTAAGATTGAGACCCCTGAAAACAGGAAAAATCAGAAGAACAGGAATATAATAAATAAATGAAAAAACTAAACTATAAAGCACTTCAAAAGTGATTTCAGAAACAAAATATCTTTTCAGACCAAAAGGTTGAGTTGCTAAAGTTTCGAAAGTACCTTGCTTCATCTCACTTGTGAAACTGTTCATTGATTTCCTGAGTATACGAGTAGATATATCTACTAACATGCTCCCTGCAAAAATATAGGTCACACTACTCACAATGTAACCATCTTGGTTTATGGTTTGATTGGGAACAATGTTACCTATGTAAAAGAATAAACTAGCAACTGCGAACGTATTTACAAATCCTAAAAATAATGTAAACTTATACTGCCATATTATCTTTATATTTCTGTAAAAAGTTGCTTTAAATCCCATCCAAAAAGATGTGGATAAATCTGAATGTTGGAATTCTTCAATTACCTTGCTAGTTTTTTTTGTTGACATTAATACCAATCTACTTTATTGTGCTTTTTTGAATGAGTAATACTTTTAGAAGCTAAGAAAATGGCTACAATTCCGAAAACTACAGAGGAAATTAACAGTATTATACTGTTTGTTACAATTAGTTGCCAATTATTTTGATCAGCTAGCACAATTGAATGCAAAGCTTCCAAACCATACGTCAAAGGAAGCGCTCTAGATATGATCATTGGGAACCCCTTAAGTAACGATATTGGAAAAACAATGCCTGTGAATGTTATTGTAAGTTGATATAATAAGGGAACTAGCCCACTGTTTTTTTGATAGTAAATTGTGAATGCAGCAAAAATCATGGAAATTGACATGTGAGCTATTAAAATTAACAAGAATAGAATGATAACAATCATTACTTCTTGAATTGAAATAACATAAAAACTTCCCATGAATAAATAAGCTAAGAATAATGCTGCAAAAACAGAAAGCGAAGAAAGAAAAACACCTGCTAAAGTACTACCTATAGAATACTCGATAAAATTGAATTGAAACAGTAAATAAGACCAAGTTCCTGAAATTATTTCATTGTAAATACTTCCACAAACGGTTGCCAATGATGTCCCTATGATCATCTGCAAACTTAAACCTAGAAAACAAAATTCTAAATAAGTTGATGGAATTCCGAACGTAGTCATGTCTGGATTCATTTTGCTAAAGAAGAAATACATAACGATTGTAACAAGATTTAGGAAAAATGTCATTAAATAACTACTTTTGTAACTCAATGCCATTTTTATTTTTGATTTGAAAATAATGCTAATTCTTGAAAAGGGGTTACTTTTCTTAGATGTATAATTAAAGGAATTAAGTACATCCACAAGTGGATAAGTTATATTTACACATCCTCCTCTTGCATTGGGAAAGTGAAAATCTCTTCTTTTGCTTCTGGTTCAGGAGCAGAATTTATTTTGTTCAAAGCTAGAAATGCTAAGAACGATTCTTTGAGACTAGGCATATACGGTGCAATTTTGTAGATTTCTCCACTAGCTCGTAAGATAAGTACAGTAATTCTAGAAATCGTTTCATTAAGCGAGTACTCAATTGGTTGGATTGTTACTTCATAAACGAAATTTAAGCCATCTTTTTCCTTGAGCGAAGTTACCTCAGCTCCTGCAGAATCTTTAACAAGTTTTTTGAAAATCTCTGTAGGTAATTGAGACATTTTGAAACCATCGGTTGGAAGTGGAGGTAATGAGAAGATTAGATGAATATATTCTTGAATAACTTTCTGCTTGAAGACCATAGGAGCACAGTCTTGAACGATTTTTCCTGAATCAATTAGAATCAATCTGGTAGTTAGTTCATCTATTTCTGGAAAATTGTGACTAGTAAGGAGGATTGTTGTTCCAAATTCTCTATTAAATTCATTAAGTAAATCTTTAGCTTTTTCAGAACTTTCAGCATCAAATCCTAAAGTTGGCTCATCTAACAATAAGACTTTTGGAAAGGGAACTAAGGATCTAATGAGAAGAACTTTAGCCTTCATACCTGTAGAAAGCTTCATAACTAGAGTATTCTTTTTCTCCTCCAGATCAAAATAATTCAAGAGAGATTGAATTCTTTTTTTTGCTACTGTTTTACTTAAACCACTTAAAGTTCCATAGAACATTAAATTGTCTAAAACCGATAATCTATAATATAAACTTCTTCCACCTGTTTCTCCAAAAACAGCTCCTACAATCTGCCTGATTTTCTTATCCTCTTTAATAGAAATACCATCAATGTAAGCATCTCCACTTGAAGGAAGAAGAAGAGTTGAAAGAATCTTTGTAAGAGTAGTTTTACCTGCTCCATTTGGTCCTAAAAGGCCCACAAACGAACCTTCTTTGATTTTCAATGATACATTTTTCAATGCATTTATTTCTTTTCCCTTTTTTGTAAATTGTTTACATATACTTTCAATCTCTATTGACACATTACTTCACATAAACTGAAATATATAAGCTCAACAAAATGAAAAGAATAGCGTTCTCTTTCTAGCTAACTGAATTATTCACTTCATCACCTTTCCTAAAAATGAAGTAAATAATTACTGTTAATGTCAGTAAAATCGCAGCAATCCACGCAAATAACCAAGGATAGATTGGAGATATATTGTATAGAACTGTAGACAAGTAAGTTGTACTTGTTAAACCTAAGAAGAAACCAGTAGTTATAATTGAATAAATTACTGAGAAATGAGCTTTAGGTAGTTCATAAGTTAGGATTGTAAAAACTACCGGGAAAAATAATGCGTGTCCAATGTTTTTGATAAATAAAATTGCAGCATAAATATATGCATTGCTTGGAACTAAGTATATGAGTAAATAATTCAACGTAATAATGACAGAAGCGCTAAGTAGAAGCGTTTTATTTGTTTTTGGTTTATTTGATATTATCCATCCTATGAACGGTGAGATAAGGACAAAACTTAACTGAGATAAACCTAAAATAGTTCCTATCATTCTTTCAGATAGAAAAAGGATATTCTTGCCATAAAGAGAGATTATTGGATCTGTTATACCAGAGATAAATCCAAATATAACGAAACTTAATGTGAAAAAGATAAATGTTCTAGATTTGAATATTTTGAAATCAAATTTTGTTTTTTCACCTTTTTTAATATCTACTCTTCTGATAAACTGAATTGTTTCAGCTTTTCCCTTTACAAAAAGAAGTTGAAATATTCCTAAACCAAAAATAGCAACAATGAAACCACATAATAGCATAACATAACCAGGAAGGAAATCTAAAACGAAACCTAGACTTATTGCTCCTATCAGTGTTCCTAATCTTCCAAAACTGGAGATAAGAGAGTTATACAACCCTTTGTACTTAGATTTCATATCAGATAATAGTGATCTACTGGATAATCCGAAGACATTATTCGTAAGTCTTAGCATTGCAAAAAGCAGTGCTAGAAGAGCAGTGTTATCCGTTAAGGCTAGTGAACCAACCGAACAAATCATCACCCCATATGATGTTATAATAGAAACTCTACGACCGAATTTTTCAACAAGCCAAGCACTTGGAATTCTCCCAATTAGACCTGTAAATGTATAAACTGTAGCTATAACCCCCCACCGTATTAATACTTCTGTTTCAATTCCTGATGTAAAATTGTTCAATTCATCGGGAAAGAAGTTATTAAATGACATGAAGAATGCATAATTCATCATTTGGAAAGAAACTCTTTCTTGAATATAGAGTGGAAATAGTTGTCTTATTGACATATATACAGCAAAACTGAGAAACTGTGATGTGAAAAAAGCTATTACTTCTCTAGTTTCAGGAGCTTTAAGAACAGCTTTGATGTTCATTTGGACATCAGTAGGAGGGGAAAGTTCAGTTTCTAGAGTAGGCATTAAATCAACTCAGTTTTATAGGTATTTGGATTACTAACAATATGAACTATAAAAGATTCATTTTCTATGTAGAAGCTCAGCATAGATTTTTTCTGCTAATTCATTTGCTTCTTTAGAGCTAGCTACAAGTTCGATTTCAGATGCTGTCTGAACCCCAAGCTTTAGTTCTACAGCTCTTGCTATTTGTTCTTGTTGGAAGATATTTCCTCTAGAAACTTCAGGAGTTGTACCTAAAATTCGTAATATTGCAACTCCAACAGCATCAATAGCTATTCGATCTGTAGAAGCTAATACCACATTAGCTTCTTTCATAGTACCTCTAGCTGGTCCACCATCAACAAAAGCAGATACTCCATCCAGAATAATTAAGTCTGGAGTAAAAGCAGTGTTTATTTCTGCTATCATTTTTCTTGTGTGTGGAGAGCTATGTAATTCCCGCATGTGTGCGGTTCCATCTAGATTCCTTCTTGGAACTAATCCAGTAGCGTTCTTTAAACTAAAAGTAAAATGCCCCCCATATTGATGTGTTTTCAAGCAACATGTCTCAACAATACATTCTGCATCTTGATAGATTTTTGCAAACAAGAAGCCATTTTTCCAATGGCTATCGCTTGGAATAATGTGTACATACTCTTCTAATGGAACCTCAGCTAAATTTACTACTTCAAATTTTAATTCTTCTGCTAATTCAAACAAACCTTTTTGCTTCATGCAATCGTGTGTGTCAACAGGTCCACTTCGTTCAGCTACAGTAATGGTTTTAGCTCCCATATCGTAAAGTTTGATGATTATTGATTTCAGAACAATCATAGATGTAGAAGCTGGAGGAGGATCAGCCGTGTTAAAATTGGGTTTTAGAACAACATTTTTTCCTTTAAAAGTGTTGATTCCTAATAAGTCTATTACTTGATAAGTTCCTTCTTTCCTATTATTAGTATACACAACTGCAACTTTCGACATCATTATTATGTGAGATGAGAGAAACAGCTATATATTGTTTTTTTGCTTTTAATAATCAATTTATAGAATAACAAGATTAAAAAAATAAGGCCAAATTATAGCTCATGAGTACAGAATTATTTGCAGATTTAATTATTAAGAACGCAAATATTTGGACACTTAATGATGAAAATCCTAGAATGGAAGCTATGGCTATTTATTCAGATACTATCCTTAAAGTCACTTCGAATGATGAAATAGAGCCTCTTATAGGGCCATCAACTAAGGTTTTAGATGCAGACAATAAAACCGTGATACCAGGATTTATTGATGCTCATACACATATTGCGTGGAATGGCATGAATAAAGTACATCTTGATTTAAGTCAGACTAAAAGTCTGAATGAAACATTAGATTTAGTAAAAAATGAAATCAAGAAAAAAAAACCTGGAGAGTGGATCATAGGTAGATCTTGGGATCAAAGCAATTGGTTGGAACAAAGGTATATGACAGCAGCTGATTTAGATCCTATAAGTCCTGAAAATCCTGTTATACTTAAGCATGTATCTGGGCACTTTGAAGTTGTGAATGGCCTTGGTTTCACACGTTTAGGTTTATCTAAGGATCAGAAAGGTGTTGATGTTGATAAGAAAGGAAAGATAATCGGAACACTAAGGGATATAGATCTCTCAGATAAAAAAGAAATCCGACCTACTTTTGAGGATTTCATTAAAGGATTAGATTATGGAATGGACGAATGTCTTAGTCTGGGTATAACTTCTGTACATGACAATATAACCTTTGAGAACTTACCTGCTTACAATTTTCTCGCTAAAAAAAATGATTTGAAGATTAGAGTATACGGTATTGTATACGAGGATATGATTGATGAGATGACTAAGCTGGGAATTGATCGCACATTTGGTGATAAATGGTTTAGAATTGGAGCATGTAAATTGATGACAGATGGAGCTATAAGTTCTAGAACAGCTTATTTGTTTGATGATTATGTTGATATGGAAGGAGGAGCCCGTGGTCGTCAAAAAGTAGAAGCAAGTACACAAAAAATTTACTTTGCAGATGATACTGGTCTGTATAAAACTCTTCCTACTTGCGTAGCTGATGCGGAATATATTATTAACATG
>DXJF01000126.1 GCA_019057375.1 Candidatus Heimdallarchaeota archaeon | reverse complement strand
TTTCTAGTAGTTTCAATAAATTCCTCTTTAGGTAGGTTTGAAGATAATTCAAGCCCTTTCAAAACCTCTTCTGGAAACTCAGACTTTAACAATTCTAGTATTTGTTCTTTATCTCTTGATATCGAAGACAGTTCTGGGATTTCCGTAAGAAAGATATCTCTGTTAAACTCCTTCCATTTGTCAGAACCTAATTCAGTCTCAATGATCTTATCAATAAATTCTTCATCTTTCGAAGAGCTTGTTTCCTCCCCATAAGTTGCTCTTATTTGAATAGCATCAATTATCGATAATGCTTTCTGGAAGATTTGTTGAAGAATCTTTTGTGGCATACTTTCAACTGATTTCTCTTCATCTAGCAGGTTTTGTAAAGAATCTAAGAACTTCTGAAGCTTATCCTTTTCTGTTGAATAATCTCCAGAAAGCAATGGTTCAACTTGAGTTAAGAAAGAATTTAATATTTCTAATTTGTTAAAAGGAATATCTGCTGAATCTCTAGTTTCACGAACAATTTTTCTAATAACTTTCAGTTTTTTGATAATAATTGATCCTGCTTCTTGATCCTGTCTTTGAATAACAGTTGGTGATTCAATGAATTCCACCATCCTCTCAGATACTTCATTTTTCTCTGCATCACTTGAATCTACTTCTTTATTGCTGGAATCAACTAATTTAGAAAACTTAAGTTTGTCAAGAAACTTCTTTCCTCTAGGGGTGATTTTTGTCCAAAATTCATTTTTTCTTCCTTTGGAGTCTACGGTTTCAAAGAAGATATATCCAAACATCTCTAAAGCTGAAATAGCTTCCTTTACCTCATTTTTCGACCATTTAGGAAAGATATTTACAATTGATTCTGTGTTGATTCCCCTATTAACTTTGGAAGAAAGTTTTGAAAGAATATCAATCATTATCGGATGTAGTTGAGCAAAATCTTCATAATTTAGACGAATCTTTTCGCTATCTTTTTCTGATATTCTACTTTGTTCTGTTTCTTCTTTTACTTTTCTTTGAATTGGTTGATTCTCATGTCTTTCAATGTCATCTGGAAGTATTTGAAGCAACAAAGGTTTTTCTGTTAAATCTTCTCTTAACAGCATAAATTTGTTCTTTGGAAGTCTCCTAATGAAATCTACCTGATTTATTCCAAAACCGTGTGAGTCTGAAATTAACTTAACACATCTTGCAGATTTTAAATTCCCTATGATTCGATTAAAAGTTAGATCGAAGATTTGGGAAGCTAAATGAGATGGATATGGTGTTGATAAAACTACCTTGAATCTACTATTTTCCAATTTCTTTATAATATGAGCCAGAATTGATTTATCTGTATTGTGAGAGAAAAAGAGTTCTGCATCATCAATGTAAATTATTATTTCTTCATCATCTTTAGATATTTGATCATAAGTTGAAAGTTGTAATAGAAACGAGTAGATGAACAAACGCTGAATTTTGTATCCTTGAGAGCTGAAATTTATCACTTTGTTACTAGTGAACAATTCTTGTAAACCTTTTGTGTCTTTTACAGATGTATTTGTTGAAATACTTGGATCTCTGATTTCGTTGATAAGTGATCTAATTATCGAAAGTTGATAATCTGTAATTACTAAACCTCCAGGTTCAACAGTTAGCATAGTATAAAGATCATTCAGAGAGACATTGGTTTCATTATGAGGAAACAAGATATCATCTTGCTCTTCATGATACTCATTTGTATAAAAGTCAATTAAATCTCGTAAAAGAACAGCTCCATCATTTCTTACATCACTTATTAATTTAACAAGATCAATGAAATTCCCCAGATACTGAGAAGAAAGTTTCTCTGGAACGTGCTCATTCAGTAAAGGAGCTAAAACATTTAGGAAGAAGTTTTCTCCAAGATTCAAGCTCTCAATTGGGACATTTAGCCGATCCTCAAATTCTAGATTCATCCTAGGATCAAGAATGATAAATCTCTTATTTTGTTCCAATAATTTGCAGGTAATTATTTCTCGTGTTTTTTTATCTCCTGCAATTAAAATGGGATAGGATGCATTCTCAGGCAATCCAATCATGGACTCATTTTCTGTTATTCCAAGTATTGCTAATTGATCGGATACTATTCCTGTAGGAAATGAAAACATTACATCTGGTCTTTTATCAACAGCTGGACCAGGCATGAAACTTTTATGAAACTGATTATCCCTTTCAATTACAGAATAATCTTTAGTTAACTCACTGAACAGTTTTTTTCCAGAAGCTAGAAAATTTGTTTTATCTAGGGTTCCATAAAGGACCAATTCTTCTAGTGTGGTATCTAATAATCTACCAATATTCCCAACACTTTCTAATTTCTGCTTTAATTCATTTCTTAAAAGAGAAACAAAATCTTCCACTAGATCCTCTATTGTCTGGAACGATTCAGAAATATCATACTGCTTCCATGTTTTTAACAGATAGAACGATAGTTTAACGTTGATGTTCTTGTTTTTTTCTTTAAAGAGCTGATCGAGGAGTGAAGAATCAGCTGTTTTCTTAACTTCATTTTCTGATTGACTTTTGCGTTTGACATTCCCTGGAAGAAATAATCGGTGAAGGGATGTTTTTAATCTCTTAACTTGAGTTAGTACGGAAAGAACAGATGGAAGTTTTTCATTTAATTCTTGGTCTTTCCTCCAATAATTTCTCTTGTCTGGCGCTTCATCAGTTGATTCTTTGTGTGGTTTAACTATGAATGCAGCGTAGAGAGTAATTTTTCCCCCTTTTCTTATGGAATATATGGATTTGTTCGAGCCTATGAATTTTTTATGCTTTTTCTTTGACATCAATGATGACATTTGATTTCCTCTCCTTCTCAAATTTTTTTAGTAATCTTGACTTTACAAATGCTTCAACTGCTGGATTAATTTTTCTAGAATTAGGATCTAATGAAAAAATCAGCTCTCCATTTTTATTCTTCTCAATAATACCTATGCCTTGACTTTTACTCCAACCTACTTGTTCATCTCGGAAAGAAGAATGGTCTTCTGGACATAGGATATAAAGCGAATGGCAAAAAGGAAGATAGATCTGAGGATGCTGTAAATACAAACCATTTTCAGCTTCAACAAAAATAACCTCTCCAGTCACTTGGTCAAAAGCTGCTAAATCTATTCTAACGTAATCTCTACCCTCTAAGTAATCATCATAATTAATTTGATGAATAATAGGAATAGTCAGTTCAGTGACAACGAATTTTTTTTCTGATAACCATTTAGTAACTAAGGAATCAACTAAATCTTGTTCTGTAGTTAAAGTCATGTCTTTTCTGATAATATATTCTTTAATTCATTTAAAAGGACAAGAAAGTTGATTGTTAATAGTAAATATTAAGATGAAGATTTGAAATCCCTGAATTATTAACAGCTAATTCAATTTCTTCTTCTTGTAACAAAATTTTCGATTTAAAATCTTCTATTTTCATCTTAATTGTCATATCACAGAATGATTCAATTATATCTTCTGCAGGCGCTGAATCCTTATAGGAAAAACCATTAATTAGCAATACTTTACATCCTTTCTCGTCAGCTAGAAGATAGAGTTTCTCTAGAATATTTCTTAGTTGTATGCGTTTTTCCTCTTGGTAAATTTGACCCCTACAATAATCTGTTACATGATCAATAACTATCATCCCTAACTCTTCTGGATGAAGTGTTGCCATTTTGTCTAATTGGATTTCTAACTCATCTAAATTTGTGATTTCTATAGGGAAAAAACTTTGTTTTACTCCCTTAAAATCTGACCATCGTTCTTCAGATATCATCTGTTTTACTCGTTTAAGTACTGATGTTCCATGACTAGTAATAAAATAATAGGTTTTTCTCGGAACTATTTCAATAGATGCTTGAATTCCAATAGTTGTTTTACCTGAGCCAGGAGGTCCATAAATGTGCACGAGCCTTATTTCTCTATTTATATCTAGAAAATGTGTTTCTTCTTCTGACATCAATTCTGCACTATCTGATTTTTCATCAGTTGCCAATGATTCAGAATATTGTAAGATGCTCTGCTTAACAGAACTTATTTTTTCCTTTGAAACAGATGGAATGTCTTGAACATTTAGGATTTTTTCATAATCTTTTACATCAACGTCATCATCAGCTTTGATGTTTTTCTCCTCTATCTCCTCAATATTTGTTTTAGAGGTGTCAGCAATTGTTGTCGTTTTTCTAATAATTGTTAAATGCTGGTTATCTTTTAAATTCTGATCTGAGGTTGGATATCTCACGCTTGGATAAGGAAACTTGTGTCTCTCTTCTATCTCTACTTGTTCCTGTGAGTGAATTTCATTTGCTTGATTTAGCTTAAAGTTTTTCTCTAATTTCCCTAAAGTAGATTCAACATCTTTTAAAAGTTCATCTACAATTTCGTTGAGTTCAAGTTCATTCTCCAAAAGGGTCAGCCTCTAAAACTTTTGCTTTTTTCGATTTAACCCATTTTTCTCCTACATTTTTCCTGCTATGGTGATATACTGGAATCAGTAGTATAATGAAGAATACTCCTTGTGCTAAAGCTTCAATCCCAACAAAATAATGTAAGATGAAATATGTTGGAAGTGCGAGAAAGACTAGTTTTGCGAACCATTTGAAGATCGATTTTAGATTAGTTTTGAGTAATTCTTCAGCTTCACGAAAATCTGGAGCTGACATCAAAATAATTGCGAAACCTAGAATAAACAGAATTATGCTTATCCATGTGTATTTTGTGTCATATAATTCATTTGCACAATACAAAATGAATGAACCAACATATGTCAATATGAGAAGTGGTGCAATTACATTTGAAGTAATTCTGCAATCAAAATCATCAACTTCCTCTGTTTTGAATAATGATTTCTCAAAATCTGTTTCAAGAATTTGAACACCGTAGATTAGGTACAATAACCGTTTAACCGGATATCTAGCTAAGTTGCCTGTGAAACGAATTAAATCGAAAATTCTCCCGGGTAGAAACGATAACATCCATCTCATTGCGAGAGAAAGTAACCAAAATTTCAAGTAAAACTCGATAATCTCAAGTAAGAATATATCTTGTATCGTTTAATCTCCTCCATCTATTAGTAATTCTTTTTTGGTATTTCGTGCTGCAGGTGGTTGTGGAATAGAAGAAATATCCGCTGCTTCATCTAAATTCTTGACTGATTCATTTGAACTATTTTGTGAATCTTTGAATTTCGACACTAGAAAAGTACTTAATTTATGTTTGTTCTCATCATCTATTGAGATAGAAGTATATTCTTCAGATAATCTATCTACGAAATTCTCAATTTCTGTTGATGATGGTAGTTCTATATCTAGAAATTCAACAATTTTGAGAAGATAAGAATATGATGGATAATAGAAAGGAATATTTTCTCTTTCGCAATAGAGATGAACAGTTTTCAAGAATCGTTCTGCATTTGCTTTATATTTAGTTTCAAGAGCTGTTTCTATAGCCTTTTTGTAATAACCTCTAGCAGCTGATAGAAAACTGTCGATAGAGAAATTTAGCTCACCTAAAAGAATATTTTTGATCATTTCTTTTTGATTTGAATCTGATTCTTGATTCACCTGTTCTGAATCAACCGATTGTTTTTCATCAACTTTGTCTAGAATGATGACATTACTTTGTTCTTTAACAGTTACAGTTTCTTCAGTAGAGTCTTTATTGTTTTCTTTAACTAGAAATTCCACAAAACTTTCATCTCGATCATCTTGATCATCTGGATCACTATCGATTATATCTGCTGATTCTGGAACGGTTTGTATTTCTTCTCTGTTTTGTGAAATAAAAAGCACGTTTTCATAAAGAGGAAAAATCTCTTTCAATACACTCCCATCAAGCTTCTCGAATTCAATCTTTTTTTCTCTTGTAAACTCTGTTAAAGTATCAAATACTTTCTGGAAAAAGCTCTCCTCTAAAATCTGAAGAGTGACGAATAACGAAGTATGCTTAGAGCTTTTTGGTTGTCCTTTCAAGAGAAGAATTTCATATTTAGCAGTATCAATAATACTGCAATGATATTTTAGACTTAATTTTTGTAGAGTAATGTTGGATATTGAGCTGAAGATTGAAGATGTTGAGGAAGAAATGGAATCAATTTTGAGAGCAACTATAGGTGTAAGATGATATCTTCCTCTAACTTTTTGAGATAATACTAATCCACCCTGTTGAAACTCATCCCCTATTAAAATTGAATTATCAGTTAAATCAAGCGAATTAATTTCTGGAAATTCCTCTTCTCTGAAATCCTTTAGAACCAGTTTTCGACCAATGAAATTCAAACCTTGAACAAAGCTAAAAGCTACTATTACAGCAACCAAAGCTACAATCCATCTTTGAGTTGGTACAATTATGGTTACAAACATTATGAATAGAAGAAACCAAATAAATACAGCTCCAAAAATCTGCACTAACAAAGGTAATTCTCCTTTAGTACAAAGGTTTTCTTTGATTGATTCCTTCTGATTTTTTCCGAACTTTTTTAGTTTACCTAAAAGAGTGGTTGCAAATGTATTAACTGCCATGTCTATCAATATCATAATTAATTTCATATAAAAAGGGAGTAAAACTGTATACGTTCATTTGTAATCTTGAGACATTTGAGCAATTTCAAGAATAAATTCATCATTTTCTGTTTGTCTACTCTTTCTCAATTTGCGACCTTTATAAATTCTCAACATTATTCCCATTAATAACCAACAATCAAACAGGACAAACGCCCCTAGAAAAATGTTTTTTGGCAACTGGAAGAATGGAATATCTATGCCTCCTGCAGGGGGTCCAACGTTCTCGGATCCAGTTTCTTGCTGTAATGTATATCTCATATTTTCAATGGTTATATCAGATCCTCCACCTAAAATAATTAGAATGTAGTCTAATTCATTAATTCCTTGTGTAAATGTAATTTCTTCTGTAACATGAACATCTCCTGGATTTCGGAAAGTTTTCGTATAAGTAGCTATTTCATTGATATAACAAGTCAAAGTTATACTATCAAAATTATAATCAGATACAGAGAACTCCATGAGGAAGTCATTTCTAAACTCAACAGAAGCATTTTCAACAAATATAACATCATAAAACATCAGAGCAATTGATCCATAAGATGGTGTTTCGAACACCAGAGATTCCTCAAACTGCATCTGATGAATTTCAGTATCTATATGAAGGATATCTCTTATTTCGATTGTTGTTGAACCATAGATTTTGATAGTTCCTGAGCCTGAAACATCCGCTTGAAAGTTGATGTACAGGCCATCTTGATAATTCAATGTATAGGTATCTATAATGATGAGTTGAATTTCTCCATTTTGTTTATTGGATGAAATTGTTCCATAAGCAAGCAAACTGCTTCCTTGTTTTACTTCAAAGCCTATCCCTAAATAGACAATACTTCCTTCGAAACTGAAAAAAAATGAGATATTTAATATCTGTTCTGAGAGGGTAGACTTTGGTTTGAAGAACGAAATATTTATGTTCTCATCGATTCCATCAATCCAGTTGGCTTCAAAAAAAATATCCTTATTTGTGGTTATCTGAATAATTTTAGCTGATAGCTGAATATTGCTAATTTCAATTAAATCACTACTAATTTCTACGTGAAAAATTATGTATAGTGGAAAATAGCCCTGCTCTATATCCAATTGAAAATCAAGATTATTTATTTGATTATCAGCAAAATTACTTCTAGCAAGTTCAGTAGAATTTGTGGTTAGAATAACTTCTTTAGTAAAAGATTGAAAATCATTAACTAGAAATTCCAGGTTTAGATCTAAGTTATATGAGTCATTGAATGAATTACTAATAACAGTTAGTACAGTGACTTCTTTGATTCCAAACATTTCTCCCTCAAAAAGTAAATTATCTGGAGTTACAGGTAGCGTTTTGTATTCCTCTGAAAGGTCTACCAAAGAAATGTTGGAAATGAAACTTGTTGCATATACAATGATAGAACCACTTTTTCCAAATCCTGCTTCTCCTGAGATTGTGACATTAACAGTGAAATCTTTTACAATAGGTTCACTTACAAAAAATCCTTGAGTTAATGAATGAGCTTGATTATCTTGAAAATATCTTTCTACAATAAGATTAACAGCTATTGTATCAAAATTGAAGGTTATAGAAATACCAGAGCTAGTAGAACTATCACCTTCAACTAAGAAACTCATGTTAAGCTCACTATGATTGGTTAAATTCAGGTTTGTTAAGGAAAGTTGGAAGGTGCTTTCAGTAAAAGAGTCTGTATAGTTGAAGACCAAGTCCTCGCCTAAGTATTGTGAAAGCACCCCTTCCTGTGTGTGTGATGAGTTATACGAGTGGGTGAGCAGACTTGACCCGAGATGACCATGATTAGCATTATATCCAAAAGATGCGATACTAATCACTGCCAGTATGATGAATGTCCTATGGTGGATGTTGGCCATGGTCTGCTCAAATTATTAATGGGGACTTTCATATTTAAAGTAGTGAAAGTTAAAACGAAACTTTTTATTTGTCAATTAGACGCTCTTAAACAACATTTTGATTTCTTGATTTGCATGCATTTATATATAATGATTGAAATTTTACATACATGTCCGCTAAGAATGAAGGGTCTATTCCTAGTGCGAAATTGAAAGAAATAGAAGAAGGCAAAGTTGTTGTAAAACCAAACAACAATAAACAACGCTTAGTAGATACTCCAGCTAAGAAAAAGAGCTTTCCATTTTACTTATTCATTTCAGAAATTATAATTCTTGTTCTAGTAATTATCTGTTTTAGTTTGATGAGTGTAGAACCTGGTTTGTTCTTCGAAATATATCACGATGGGATTTCATATTTCATTCAATCCCCCCTTCCGTGGACATTAGTTTTAACCTTCGCAATTCCGGCTCTAGCATTACTTAACACTTACTTCTATATTTTTAGATTGGATTCAATTCATAGAAGTAAGATCTATATTGTTAGGTTTCTAAATATAACTGCTTTAATTACCCTAGCTTTTCCTTTAGCCGATCCACCTAGTTCATATGGTTACTCAATACCTGTATATGGTTTTCTTATAGGAATATATGTGTTCATGAATTATTGTTTTGTTAACCACATAGTGCTGAAGACATACCTCTTAACAAAGAAAGAAACAACAAAAAACTCGCTGTTCAGAAAAGCCATAGCTGGTTCTCCTGCAGAATTGGAATGGAGAAAATATCACACAATCTCAGGATATTTAGCTATAATTACTGGTGTCTTATTCATACAATTTTTCTGGCTTCTCTATCATGTTTTCATGCGTCCTTCAGTAGTTCGAAAAGTAAAAAGAAAACTAATCATTAATTCACTCAATTTCGAAGAGGAAGTTAATTTATCAACAGTTGCACTTGATTTAGGCATTTCTTTAGAAGAAACAATATTCCTCCTAAAACAGCTCCAACTTAAGAGACACCTGAATATAGAATTCACTCGCTATGGCGCTGTTCTAAAGGAAGTAAGGAAAGCTAAATGGTTTACTTTTGTAATTCAAGAAAAATATGATGCTTTTCTGAATAAGCAGAAAATGACTGAATATGAATTGAAAGCAAATCGTTTCATTGAATTAACTGAACGGATAAAACTTAAGCTGAGTGATTTTAGAAAAGTTCTAGAAATAGATGAAAACTTCTCAAGTGATGATCTACTATTGTTACTCCCTCCAAAGGTTGCTAAAATAAGAAAACCGATGTTCTATACTCATACTCACATTTTCTTTAATCACGATCAAGCTCTATTATTAAGAGAAAAAATTACTAAAACTTTTGTGGAAAATGGTGACAGAATCTTTGGAAAGAAAACTCCAAAAACTCCTGCTAAAACAAAACCTAAATCCACAAAATAGTTTTTTATCCTATATTTTTGAATTTTATTCCAGCTTTTTTATTTCGATACGCTTGGTATTTCTTTTTGATACGCCAAATAGGTTTATATCGCATAAAAACAATCATTATCAACAATATTGCTATAATACTTGAACTGATGCTAGACACTAATATTATCGCTCTCTGCCTTTGTCCTTTAGTAAGATCAGCTGTCTCTTCCAAGTATTCTGCTAAACCAGTAGAATCAGTTAGAAAGGCAGATATTCTCTCAGAAGCCGTCATTTCAAAATCGCATTCTGTTACATAAATTCCTGTTAAATCAAAATTAAAAGAGATGAAATTATATTCGCCAGCTTTTACCGATTTCTGAGCACTTATATCTCTCATACCTTCTTCTTCGAAGTTCAGAGTGAAGATGACATAGGAATCAACCCTAGTATAGTTATCCGTTATATATCCTGTGTTATCAAAAATCAGGAAATAGAACCCTTCTTCAACAATTACTGAAAAGGAACCATATTTCCTATCTTCAATCATTGTGTTAGGAACAAAGTAGAAAGGGGATCCAGAAACAACTGTAGGGAGAATTATTACTAGTAATGCAAATGTTAGAAGAGCAGTTTTTCTTTTCATTTTGATATCCCCTACTTTACCAAATATAAATCTTAAAATACTATTGAAGAAAGATACTTATCAGTTTTTGCCTTTGAAGTTTAAATAATGAAATATTGTATACTATCTAACTGAATTTAACAAAACATTCCAAAAGGGTTTGGGTGGGGGTTTTACCCCCCAAGTGGAAAAGAGGTCATTTCAACCTCCTCCAAGAAACTATTGTTGAAATCAATATATAAATCAGTAGTTGGGGAGGCTTCACTGAAAGTAAAAAAACTAACCCTCTAAGTGCTTTTTTTCAGTATATTTTTCTTTGCTAACAAGTGGAATTAGGAACAGGAGGGGAATGATTCCAACAAGGTAAACACAAGCTGTTACTAAGAAAACTAACCAAAATCTTGGATCAATATCACCCACTATATATCCACCTATCAAAGCTGAGAAATTCCAGAAAACTCTAGGAGCTACATCACCAACAAGATAACCTCCAATAAGAGCAGAAAAATTCAAGAAAATATAATTGTATAATATTTAGTGAAAGTATCCCCCTTCTCATGTCACTATAGATACTTACATCCTCTAAAATATCTTCTCCATATTTCTCAATGAATACTTTTCTCTTTTTTATTGGTTTAGAAAATAACCCTAGAAATTTATTGTTTAAAAGAATATCAGGGATTTCATTTCGTTCAAATTTTTGTAAGTTTTTTTCTTTAAATTCAGATAAAGACCAAATGATCCTCCCGAGAAAAACAAACTAGCAAAGATGATAGCTGTTATTCTTGCAGCGATGTTTTGTTCTATAAAAATAGCTAATAGTATTAAGAAGATTTCAAAGGCTGTGCCAACCAATATTAACCACGTATCAGATAAGAATGAATATAACCAATGAGGCTTTTTTTCTTCATCTATGTCAGGTTCTTGTTCTTCTTGTTTAGGTTCAACGAAATCAGCTTTTCTTCAGCTTTCTTCAGAAACTCTTCAAAACTAAATTGTACCTTAACTAGTATTAGTTGAAAGAATTATTTAAACCCACCAAAAGAAATCCTACCCAAGAATATGACCGATCTTAGTTGAGTTAACACTATTAGAGAAAGAATATAAAACTAAAGGGTAAATTCTGAAGGTTTTTATACCTAAATTCATAGTTTTCAGAATTGCTTTTAAAGAAATAAGAGAAACCACTTTTTAAGTAAATTACAATAAATGGGGGAAAGAAAATGAATTTTAGGAAAATATATTCAATATTTTTGATAATATTAACTGGATTAGCACCTGTACAGTCTATTAATGTTTCCTCCATAGGTGTGTTGTTAGATGGAACAGAATTTACTCTTGTACCAAACCCATCTGTAAATGTTGGGCAACTTCAAGATAAAGCTTATACATATACAGGTGCAGACATTGTCGTTCATGACTATGGTATTAGTATAGATAATTACGTTACTGTAGTTATAATTGATACTGGCTTATTAGATATACAATGGAAGGCGCTAGAACAGAATCCTGAAGCTAATGTTGACATTATAGGTTTTCTTACAGAAACATCTAGTGGACTTGTTAAATATATTACTGATCCAGATGATCCTTACTTAGATGATCAAACTGTCCATTTTCATGGTTTCGCTGTTATATCAGTACTTGCTACAATTGCAAGAGATGTGAAAGTAATTTTTGTTGATTTAGATATAGGGGATGAACCATATGGATTTGAAAATGGAGAAGACAAAATTTGGGAATGGATTGATGATAATCAAGCATCAAAAGATATTGACATTATTTCTTGGTCATGGTCGATAGATACTGATTTTAAGAGTTCTACAACTCAAGGTTATTTTGACAGTTTGGTAAATAAGGGTGTTATAATGATTTCTTCAGCTGGTAAGAATAACAATTATAATAACATATTAAATGATATTCCATATAAATACCCCCAGTACTATACAGATTGGTATACTATTGGTTCAATTGATCATGAAACTCGTTCAGATGGTTCAGGTTCAACAAAAGGTCAAAAAAGTGCTAAATCATCATGGTATGAATCTTCTACAGGGGGGAATCACATAGTTAACTGGCTTGCACCAGGAAATGGGATACCAACACTAACTCAACCATATCTTGACCCAACCCTCGAGATTTATAGGGGGTATTGGAAGTATCATTGTGGAACCAGTGCAAGTACTCCCTATTTAGCTGGGATTATTGCGTTAATAATAACTGGGTATCACAACGGTATTGGTTCTTCTACTGACCCTACTGTGCAAAAAGTTGTTGATATCTTACAATATGCTAGTTCAAGGAGCTCATTTGATCAACAAATGGGATATGGATATATAGATGTATACACTGCTTATGGAAAAGCCTATATGGAGGGTAGGTTAGCTTAAATTAGAAAAAGGAGGAGAAATATTGAGAAATAAGCATTTGAGAAATTTCTTGATAACATCAGTAATAATATGTATCGTTGTCTTTCCAAGTGAACTAGTAGTTAGTGGAGAAAAACCAGTTATTGCTTCAAGGGTATCTGAAATTATTGAGGTAACAGTTATTACTGAACCAGATTATTATAAACCTAATAATACTGTATTTGGAATTGAAACAGAAGTTGAAATCCTAAATAGAGATACTAAAAATCAAACTGTTGTTGAGGATGGGATTTGTTATCCAAAAGTTAATATTAATGCAACATTAGTTAATCAATCATTAGAGATTGATCTAATAGCATATTGTCTTGATATGTCTGCAATGTATTACTATCAACCTAATATCACTATTGAATATGACATTATGAGGTTTTACATTAATCAAACAGGTTTAAGTCACCTTCCAGATGGTAATTATACTCTCTGGAGATATATTGAATATGGTCCTACAACCGTCGATGGAACTCCTGGGGAGATACTATTAACTTTTATTAGTATGAATTCAGGAATCATGAATGTAACTTACAGTTATTTTGACAATCCACATACTAATGAAGTTAGTTTAACAGTCATGTTTCCAATCGCTTTCCTTGCTATAACTTTACAAATTGCAGCTATTTACAAAAAAAGAAAACGTAATTAACTTAAATATCTTCAAATATATTAAAGTACTCAGAATTTGAGTATACTAGGTGAATATTTAATATGTCAGAAAAAAAAGAAAAGGCAAAAAGGAAGACGAGAACTACACGCCCCATTCCTCCTAATACCTTAGAAGAGGCACTAGTAATTGCAAATGCTATTCAAATGGGTTACAATGGTAAGTCTTGGGAACCTGTTTTCATCGCGGACTATGTCAAAATCACAAAAACTAGTCAAAACTTTCGGGACTTCACAAGTTCTGCATACAGATATGGACTTACTGAAGGAACTTATCAAGCATCTACAATCAGCTTAACTTCGCTTGGAAAATCCATAATTAAACCTACAAGTCCAGAAGAAGAAATCACTGCTAGGCAAACCGCTGTTCTGAACATTCCTGTTTATAAGAAAATCTACGAACATTACAAAGACGGACAACTTCCTTTTAAGCAGGAAAAATACTTCCTTAATATACTAGAAAGTCAGTTCAAAATACCATCTCAGTTAGTTTCTGAATGTGCTGACCAATTAATTGCAAATGGTCTCTATTCAGGCATACTCTTTCACAGCCAAGGAGCATATCATGTTACTTTTAAAGGTCCATCTGTTTCCAGTGAATCAATGTCTGAAGACATTACTACTTCATCCTCGGATGTTGAAGAAGCAGAAGCTGACACTACAACTCAACAAACTATCCCTCTAGATACGAGGAAACAAAATCAGATTTTTGTAGTTCATGGTAAGAATCGTAAGCCTGTGGAACAGTTGATAGATATTCTTGACAAGTTCAAGATTCCTTATAAAATGGCCATAGGTGAACCACATAAGGGACGTCCAATTTCAAAGAAGGTTGCAGATTTAATGCGCGAATGTACATCTGCAATTATAATCTTTACAGCTGACGAAAAGCATATAGATGAAAATGGCACTGAAATTTGGCGACCAAGTGACAATGCAGTATACGAGCTAGGAGCAGCATCCATTTCTACTAATCAACAGATGATCGTATCAGTGCTTGATAGCGTGACAATGCAGTATACGAGCTAGGAGCAGCATCCATTTTGTACGATAAAATTGTGATACTAAAAGAAAAAAGTGTAACTCTCAGTAGCGATTTCAGTGATATTGGTCACATTTCTTTTGAGAAGGATCAGGTCGAAGCAAAAGCAATGGAATTGATAATGGAGTTAGTTGGCTCAGGATTCGTAAAAATTTCTCCTACATGATTCTAGGAGTTTATCTATGGGAAATGGTACTCAGAACTATAGGTTTATTGGTTATTCTGAAGAAATCTCAGTTTATCATTTTTCACAAGAAGAAAGAAGATTAGTTCCTTAAAAATATAAAAAAAATATCCTTCTTAAATTCTAGTTCAATATTGATTTATGTTAAATTATCTATTTTTCACAAAATCTTTATTTATGTTACAAAGGTTTTATTTTGAGAGGGAATGCAATGACGAGAAAATTTGATCATGTCGTGTTAGCATATGAAAACTCAATGAACACTATTAAACAAGCTGATACTAAAGCAACAATATCAATAACAATCCAGAGTCTTTTAGTAAGTGTTGGTCTAGCAGGATCACTTCTTATGGGAACATTCGAAAAAGCCAGTTCGTTAGAAGAAAGCAAATACTATCTTAAAGTTCTATATTTTGTGATTATTGGAATTTTCTTACTAGCTTCAATCTTAGGAATTATAAGCTCAATTATCATTTATTTTCCAATAGTTAAACCAAAAGAAGAGAAAGAGAGAAATAGAAAGAATAATGAAAAAAAGAGATCAGAAGTATTCACAACGAAAACTATTCGAATAAATCTGAATTGTCTAACATAAAATTGTATTTTCTTCTTACAGAATGGTATAATTATAAACTGAAATCTCCTCTTAGTTTTTAACATGGATAAAAAACAGAGCAAGTATTCAGACTATAAGTTAGGTAAAGTAGATATTGAAACAGAGGAAGCTTTTCTAGCTTTCATTGATGGCTTTGTTGACAATCCTATCTGGATACCTAAATCTGTTGTTGATCTTGAAACCAAACTCATTGAACAATGGTTCATTGACCAGAAGGATAAGGAACTGAAGGATTTTCAGAGAACCAAAAAACAATCAGGATTAGAAGATTTTATGTGATATTTTTCATTCTTTGAAACTGTTTCTTAGTGGAATTTTAGCAATATTGTGTTCCTTTTGGAACTCAAATTTTTTCAGCATATTTTTCTTTGCCTACAAGAGGAATTAGGAACAGGAGAGGAATGATTCCGACAAGGTAAACAGAAGCTGTAACCACGAAAACTAACCAAAATCTTGGATCAATATCTCCAACTATATATCCACCTATCAAAGCTGAGAAATTCCAGAAAAATCCCCATGCAAAAGTTTCTAATGAATTCCATTTTCCTCTTTTATTCTTCGGAACTACATCCATGAGAATCGATCTAGACAAGGGTTGGCCTGCATTCATCAACGCTCCTCTGGCTATAAATAAAGGCACTAAAAGCCAAATGTTTGGATAGAACGCTATTCCAAATAAACAGAGAGTAGCTATGAGTTGAACAGAGAAAATTATTAGTGGTCTTCCTCGTTTTACAGAAAACTTTTGTGCAAGAAGTGCTAATAATCCTGTGAAAATAGCTGTCAGCCCCATAATTATCTGAACCCAAATAGGTTCTAGATGATATTGTTCTATAAAGAACTGTGGAAAATATTTTATCGTCATACCAGCCCCTACTCCAATTATAATATTTGAACCAACCAAAAGATATGGAACAAGTTTAGTTGCTCTACTAACAGGTAACCTTGATGAAAGCCCATTCTGTTTTAATTCATCTGTCTCTACCATATTTTCTTCAATGGATTCACTTGAACTCCCTAGACTTTTATTGTCATTGAAAAACAGCATAATAATAACAGATACAAAAGTGATTAAAATTCCAATAAGCATTACGTTTTTCATATTCTTAAGTGTCCATTCATTACCAAACCAGAGGAAGAAAAAGATATTTGCAAAAGGTCCAATCGCCATAGCTAATTGCCTGACCAAATGTACCAAGGAATAGACTTTCGTTCTCTTTCCTGATTCAACAGAATCTGCAAAAATAGATTCTAAAGAAGGTCTAGTTAGAGCTTGAAACAACCCCCATAAGGCAAGAGCTACAAAGATGGTTGTAATGGTATTGCCAAATTGAATAACTACAAGACCAACCACTCCAACAACTGAAGCGATTTTTAATAGAATATCTCTGCGAATTTTATCTGCAAAATAGCCAGAAGGAAATACAAAAACAGTCATGGTTAACCCCATAGCTAAAGAGGTCTGACCAACAACAATATTGGATTTATTTGTGAAGAAATAGATATAAGCTGTGAGAACATTTCCCATCCAAATTCCTCTACCAAAGGATGTGAAAAACGAGAAAAGAAAAACCAATTTGACATTATAATTCATGTTTTTAATTGATTCTCGGAAGGAAACTTTCTCCACTCTAAACATTCCTTGATAAGTTATAATTTTAGGAAATAAAAGTTGCTTTTAAGTTTTAGTTTGAACGAGTAAAAAAAGAAAATTGCACACAACTCAAGATTGATAGATTTCATGCAGTTATAGGAAAATTGGCTACCGAGGTTATCTGCAGTAAATGATGAAAAAGTTCTAGAATCTAATTTGTATGGGTTCTAGTGGTATTAGTTTTTCATTACCCTTCTTCAAGAGATGAATCTCCTTTTTTATTTTCTTCTTATACTCACGTGATAAGGCATTCATCTTTGCTTGTTTATAATATATGAGTAGCTTTTCTTTGTTCTCAGAATTTTTTGATAATCTAGCTAGATTCCAGTTTGAAACAGGATTATAGGGTTGAAGTTTCAAGGTTTCTAAGAATAATTCTTTTGCTTTTTCAAAATTTTTGTTTGAGAAGTATCTTAAGCCTTGATTAGATTTTCTGAGAGATAAGATATCTACTAGCTCAAAACAAAAGTAATCGTAATCGCTCCTTTCCACTGATTCAATAAAATTATACATGACATCAATCTTAGTTTTTGATAACAAACTTTTCTTTATTTTTGAAATCCAATGATTATAGAAATAGAATACATCATATTTTGGTTTATCTTTATTTTTTCTCCAGCTCTTCCAATTCTCATACATTTTTGAGGAGAAATCAATAGAATCCAAATAATCTAATACATCAAAATTTATGTGAGTTGGTAAATTGTCTGAGAAGAGCTCAACGAAGATTTTAGCAACCTTGGGACTAAAAAGTGTTAGTGAAGCTATTAGTTCTAAGCATAATTCATCACTCAAATTATTCATGTCATTGTTTAGTTTTAATTTGCTGAAAAAACTTATACAATTTGACTCACAGTGATCTAAAAAGAGAGTATCTAATAAGCCAAATTGAGTTTTAATTAGTGTTCTGAAATGATTTATAAGGAATTTTGTGTTAGTCAGTGGAATCTCTGCAGGTTTCTTGCAACAGTACCTTATACTCTTCTCTGATTTGAAGCTTTTTTGTTTTTGTTTTGATATCTTAGTAAAACCAGTAGAAATAAGATATTTCTTCAAAAACCGAGTAGTGAAACCTATTTTGTGGACATTTCCTTCAAAATCAATGCCGAATAGAAATTGGTATGTGAGTTTCTTTGACTCATCGCTTCTAGGCTTCAAAGAGATAATAGATTTCACTAAATTTGGAGTTTCAATGCATAATTCCCCATCCGTTTTTAGTACTCTAAACCACTCTGCAAGAACGTATGGAAGATGAATAATATCGAAGTGTTCGAGAATATGGGATGCTTCTATGACATCCACACTATTAGATTTAAACTTAAGATTAGCGACATTCTGTATCTCGTCAGCAACATCGTTTTCTGATAAATCAATATTGATATATCCAGGTTTATAAAAAACACCACACCCTAGATTGAGTTTTATCATCAGGTTTTAACTCCCTTTTGTTTTAACCACTTGATCTCTTTACGGTATTGCTTTGCCTCAAAGAGGTTTTCTTCAATTTGCTTGAAACAGTAAGCTGTGTTATGAAAAGTTCGATTAAGGTGATAAGAAGTGGAGTTACAACCCCCTTTACAGGTTTCACCAAATAAGCAATTGACACAATTCTCACCTAAGTTTGCTCTAGTAAATTGCCGATTGTATGCAAAGGAATTAGGATCATTCCAGATATCTGAGAAATTACGTTCTCTGATATTTCCCTCAATAAATTTATCGTTACCCATTGATAAACATCCTACAATCGAACCATCAGATGTTACGCCTATTGTATTTATACCAGCTGTACATCCCTTCCAATTCTTGTTGTTAGGAAGAAGATGTGAATAATATCCATAACAATGCGCTCCAACTACAGGCATATGATCGAATTTGTTTTTAAATCCCTCAGCAGTGATAAACATTGCAGATGCATAAAACTCTTCTAAACTCAGAGTGAGTTCAGGTTCAAAATTACCAAAAGGTAAACCTATTTGCAACTGCCAATTGACTTTCCTATCCTGGATAATCTCCTTTATACTGTGTAATTCTTTGAAATTAGTTTTACTTAGGGTTGTAATTACAGTGGTCTGAATACTTGCTTCTTCCAGAAGATCCAGTACCTTAATTACGGAATCATAAGACCCTTCTCTTCTGATATTATCATGAGTTTCTTTTACACCATCCAAAGAGATACCGACAACCAGTGGTTCAAGTAACGTTAGATCTTCAATAATTTTAGGAACTAATAGTCCATTTGTTACATATCCTAGGTCCATTCCAAGGTCTTTAATACACCAAGAAATTTGATTCCAGTCTGGTCTAACAAATGGTTCACCTCCCATCAAAGTAACTAAATTGCACCCTTCATCTGCAAGTCCCCTGCATAATTTATAACAATCTTCTAAAGAAAGTTCATCTGATCTAGCTTCTCCTGCACTTGATCCGCAATGTTTACAACGCATATTGCAAGCTAAAGTAAGTTCCCAAATCGCGCAATCTAGTCTATACATAATTACTCCTACTGGCAAGATTATTACATGTTGCTTTCTTTCTAGTATATACACCATATCTAGTTGTAGCTGTGAAAGCATTCCCAGAAACCATTATATGATAGATAGATAAGAAGAAGAATACCGATAAAACAAAATTTAGAAAAACAGCAGGATAGACATAGAAAGGAGATAGCTTAATATTTACCCCTTTTTTAAAAATTAGTTTGTTTTTCTTTCTCATACCGTAAGATAATCCTAAATTTCCTCCGTGTGCAATAGCTACAAAAATTGGTCCAAAAATGTAACTTCGATCAAAACCACTAAAGGGATAAGTAGAATTTGTGTCCTTGTATAAACCCAATAAAAATCCAGTAAATCCTGAGATGACTAAGAATCCTAGTTGTATAAAATAATAATAAACTAAGGTGATTTTCTTTCTGATTTTGTTCTTATCTATATCCTTAGCTTCTACTTCTGTTAATGCTCCTACTTCATTTAGTTTTTCTTCATTCATAAGTGTAAACACCTTCAGTTTAGTTATAATAATAAAATTTTCTCCTAATTATTCTAAACTTCTTCGATTTTCTTCTTTCAAACACACCATAAGCAGGTAGAACACCTAGAGGATATACTGGTTCTTGATAAAATGCGATAAAAATCAAAAAGAAGCTAACGAATGAGATTATAAGATTGACGATTATTACTGGATAAACCTCAACAAAACGGAGATTATATCTTTTCTTATGAAAATAGCTATGAACTTCATTTACTCCATGTAAAGTAAAAAGACCGATTGGGCCTAGATATATATGTCTTGGTAAAAAACCGTATGGATATCCACTTCTATCTGAATGTTCCCATAACACAAAAAGATAACCCATTAGTGAGGAGAGGAGAAGCACAAAAACTTGAATAAAATAATGAATCAGATATCCATGAAGTTTCTTTCTTTTTTCTGTCTTATATCATTTGGATCAACATCTACTAAATCTCCAACTTCTTCTAGATAGTCTTCGTTTATTTGCATCAACTCCTAGATTTACATCGAGTGTTACTTAATCCTCGATTATCATTTATTTATGATTCACTTATTTAATATGCAAAAGAATTTAAAAAATTTCCTAGAACTTGAGTAAAACATTTTCCTGCATTAGTCAAATCACCTTTAGAGTTGCATTTTAGTCCTCGATTACAGTCTAATGTTATTTCCCAAATAAGTTATTCATGTTTATACATTCTTATTCACACTTATATTTTCTTAATATTCAAGTCCTTATTTTCATAAACTCCATACATTATACCAATAGTGAATATTCTTCCTTCGAATACTAAATTATGTATTGCAAACAGACTTATCGTTGACAGGATTATATTTAGAAAAATCGCCGGATATATATAAGGAAGTGCTAATTCCTTAGGTTCACTCTTTTTCAATATCAACATTTTTTTTCTACTTAGTTGGAAAGATAATCCCAAATTTCCTCCATGAGTTATTGCCAATATTATTGGTCCATAGATATATCTCTCTGAAAAACTAATATAGGGATAGGAAGCTATAGATCTACTATACAAACCAAATGCTACTCCTACTAGGCTTAAAAATACGAAGAAAGCAAACTGTATCAAATAATAATAAACAAGAGTAATTTTATTTCTAATCTTTTTCTTTGTTAAATCTTTAGAATCTACTTCTGTTAATGCTCCTACTTCATTTAGTTTTTCTTCATTCATAAATGTAGACACCTTCAGTTTAGATTTCAACTAATAATATGCAGGAGCATTTAAGAAAGTTTCCTAGAACTAAACTAAAACATTTTTGTTGAATTAGTTAATTCACCTTTAGAGTAGTATTTTAGTCCTCGGTTCGAGTCTAATGTTATCTCCCTAGTAGCACCTTCAAGTTTATGCATTCTTAGTCCTACTGAGATTTTCCTAAAATTCAAGTTCTTATTTTCATAAACCCTTTGATTTACAGTTAGTTTCAATTAATTATCAATTATTTAATGTAACACTTAAGGTCAACAGTTAGTTTTATAAGGGAATCTTTTTGTCGAAGAAAAACTTCGACATAGTTTTGTTAATGAAGTGAAAGAAGGAGATTTGATGTGGAAGTGGAAAGGATTAGGAATGGAAAAAGAAGTAAGTCGAGAAAAATTGGCCTCTTTGATGAACAGATTCTGGATTCAGTCACTTTTATATATGTTTGAGAGAATGTTTTTTTGTTAACAATGGAAAATCATTTGCATGGTAAGAAATGGATTTTGTTTTTCTCTTTACTTTTTATAAGTGACCTTCTTCTAGAAGCACTCCTCATGTTTATAAGACCAATGCATGTGGAATTCAACGATTTGATCGGTGATAAGTTAGGTGTATATACAAACTATGTTCTTCTCTTGATGTTTCTCTTTCTAATCCCCTTGGTCTATGCTGGATTTTTTATTGTCAAATATGCAATTCAAATTAGAAGAGAACACGAAATTAGACCATCAATTGTTAACAAAATACTAAGTATTTTCTTCCTTATTTTCAATGTAGGATTATTAGTGGGGTTAATTGTAGTTGCTGGAGAAAATGCTGTGATTCTATTCTATGTTTTGGAATATTATTTGCCCTTCATTTCAATTGTTCTCATCATTGCTTCGTTATTGCTATTATATGCATTCACTGATGAGCTTCTGGCCTTATTTAAGAAACCAACAACGAAGTCATTTATTTCGCAAACAAAAAGGATCATCCCCATTGTGGGAACATTTCTATTTTTCTCATGGTTACTGATAATGCCTTTAGTATTTCAACCAGTATATGTACTAAGGGAGGAACTACCTCCAAAACCTCTTTTAATTGCACACCGAGGTGGAGCAAGATATGCACCTGAAAACACAATTGCAGCTGCAATGTATGTTAACCAGATTGATGTTGATGGCTGGGAGTTTGATGTTCAAATCAGTAATGATGGAATACCTTTCCTTATGCATGATGATACTTTACAGAGAACTACTAATGTATCAAAAACTTTTCCTTTAAGAGCAGAGGATTTTTCTAGTTCATTCAATATATCTGATTTGAAAAAGCTCAATGCAGGTGAATGGTTTTTAGAAGAAGATCCCTATGGTCTGATTTCAAAAGAGAAGGTTCCAACAAATCTATTTACCGTCTATCAGAATGCTTCAATACCAACTTTAGAAGAAGCTTTGATTTATTCCAAATCTGCCGGTCTTCTAGTAGATGTAGACTTTAAACCTCCTCCAGACACACACCCCTTTTACGATCAATACTTTAATATCTGTCTTGCTGTTTTAATTGCAGCTGATTATGACTCCCACTTATGGATCACATCATATGAAAGAGAATGGTTAGATTTAGTAGAAACTCAAGCACCAGATATGATTACTGCACTTACTCTGGATTTTTCGGACAATATCAATGCTGAAGAATTTCAAGCTACAGGATATGATATGATAAATTCTGCTCATGAGAAACCTAATAGAGTCTTAAGAGATTATAATGACAATAATGTGACCATCAATGTCTGGACAGTAAACATGGCTTCAAGATTTCAGCAACTCTGGGCATTAGGTGTCACTTTTGTTACAACTGACGAACCTATAGTTTATCAAGAAATTGATAATCCAGTACTCTTGATTTCAGAGAAAACGTATGTTTCAGTTTGGGTTGTTAGTTACTTACTTGCAATAGCCTTAGTTCTACTTGTAAAGAGATATTTTATGAAGAAGAAATCAAAGTAACTTACTCCTAAAAGTAGTTAGATTCTTCAAAAGAGGAAAAAAACTTAAAATTGGCTTATTTCTTTTTAGAGTTATTAAACAACTTACTTAGTATACGGAGTTATTTTCTCTGATGGAACCGAATGATAAATCTGAAACAAAATTTATTGATGAGAGATTGCCAGTTAAATCAAAATTAGCATATGGTTTTACAAATTCTGCAAATGGTATGTTGAGTGGATTAGCTATAGGTGGAGCTATAACTCTCTTCTATAATGTGAAGTTAGGTCTTAGTGAAGAACTTGTTGCGATTGTCTGGTTAGCATTTGCTTTTTGGAATGCGATAAATGATCCTTTATTTGGAATTCTCCAAGAACGTACAAATACTAAGATAGGAAGAAGAATCCCCTATTTACGATATGGAGCACCAATATATGTTTTAACGTTTATTATTTGTTGGTATCCTTTTATGGGAAACTCTCAAATGGCTTTGTTCTGGAACATGCTTTTTGTATTGTTTCTAGTGGATTCTCTCTATACTTTGATAGGCTTAATTACATATACACTACCAGCAGAAATGACTCTGACTCAGCAAGGAAGATCTAATTTGTCAGTTTATTCAATATATCTGGGTGCTATAGGAATGATAGTAGCTATGATTATACCTCTCATCTTGTTAGATGAAACTCCAGGAGTAATTCATCCTTTCTTCAAACCTGCAATGATTATAGTAGGAGTAGTAGCTGGAACTATAATGTTCGCTGCTAGTTTCTTTTTAGTAGAGAATGAATACACAAGAACTGAAGAACCTTTAGGGTTCATTAAATCAATAGTTGAAACTGTCAAAAATAGAGAATTTCTTGTTTTTGAAGTTAGTAATTTTTTCTATATATTAGGATATACAACTTTAACAGGAGCAATTTATTATTTCGTTCCTTATGTTCTAGGATTTTCTGGTTTGATGGCATCTCTCCCGCTTGTTTTGATATTTGCAATGATATTTGGTTTTTCAGTTGTAGCAAATCATTATGTGAAGAAGTATGGATTAAAGAAAGTGTATATTGTTGGATTAATTTCCTCCAGTGTTATATTTCTTCTATTGTTAGCAGTTGGAAAATTCACCATTCCTTCTTTGATTGTAATAGCTATCCTAGGAATAGGATTTGCTCCTGTTGCCCTCATTAATGGACCATTGATGAGCGATGTAATTGATAATGATGAGCTTCTAACAGGAAAGAGAAGAGAAACTACTTATGCTGGAATGAATGCTTTGGTAACTAAACCCTCAATTTCGATTGCTAACGCCATCTTTCTTGCAACCATTAGCGCATTTGGATTTGATAATTTAGTAGCAACTCAAACTTCTCAAGCTCAATTTGGTATAATTCTAGGATTTACTTTGATTCCTGCTATTTGCTTAGTTCTGAGTGCTTTAGCTCTAAAGTGGTATAAATTAGATGGGCCTGAATGGTTCGAGAAGAAAAAGAAGTTGAATGCAATTCATTTACAAAAAGAACAAGGATATATAGCTCAATTGCAAAAAGAAGGAAAAATCTCTGCTACTTATCAAAAACTCTACAAAGATGAATCTGAGTCTACGAAATAAAAATATGGAAACTGAAATCAGGCAAATTCAAACATTTCAGTTTCGGTTTTTCTTAGTTCAATCTTGAAAGTTGTTCCCTTAGTGTAATCTCCCTTTATTGTATTTTCAATCCAAACTTGTCCTTTGTATCTTTCAATTAAAGTTTGGATAATAAACAAACCTAGACCTGAACCTGAACCCTTTTTGCGGAATTCGCCGTATCTTTCAAAGATTTTTCTTCTTTTATCTTGAGTAATGCCTGTTCCAAAATCAGAAATAGAAATAATGACTCTTCCATCTTGTTTTTCTTCTGTAGCAACATCAATTCTAACAGCTTGACTTGGAGTATTTTTTACAGAATTTGAAAGGATATTGAAAATGAGTTGTTCAAACAACATATCAGCTAGAACATTTTGTTTAGGATCAACCTTATTTGTATTTATTTGTATTTTCTTTAGTGGATACATATCCTCTAGATTTGATTGACATTTGTGGACATTATTGAGAATATTAACTGGCCTTAGCTCATAAGTAAATTCAATATCTTTTTTCATCAGAACAGAGATATCATCTAAAAGTGCATCTGTTTTTGCTAGAGAAGCTTTTGCTCTTAAAACAGAACCTTTGATTTCTTCAATTGTTACCTCCTCCTCATCAAGAGTTTGTGAGATACAACCCCACAATATAGAAAGATAGTTCCGAAGGTCGTGAGTAAGTATATCCAAAAGTAGAGTTTTTTCTTTCATTCTTTCTTCTTTTTCTTTGCGTGCTTCAATTCTTTCAGCAATTTCTCTTCCACTTGTGAGTATAAAATTCTCTTCACCTATTTTTACTAAGCTAGAGCTAAATTCAACTGGCAACAGTTTACCGTTCTTAAGCATTATTTCCAATTCATATGTTAGAAATCCGTCTTTAATAATAGATTCAATATACTTTTGAGCATCCTCTAACCAATGCGGGGCAATAATATTCATTGGAGAACTACTCAAAATTTCCTCCTTTGTAAAGCCTGTCCATTTAGCTGTTGCGGGATTAGTATAGATAAAATTCAACATTTCATTTTTATCATCGAGTTTGCAGAGAGTGATACTATCATTTGACTTTTCGAAAAGAATTTTGTAGATTTCATTAATTTGACCGGAATCGGATTGTTTCTCCATAGATTCAGCACTCTCTTTTCCCTTTTCTTGAGCTTAGATGGAAAATATTACAATTTCCCAATAGTATACATTTTACTGATTTAAATCTCTTTTGTTTTCAAGTATTCAGTTAGTTCTTTTTCTTCACCATTTATTGAAATTCTAACATTATCTTTTTCTATAAATAACTCGTATGTGTTTTTATTTTGAGGTAATCTACCTATGCTTCTAAATCGTATCTTTATATGGTCTGCAAGATTTTTGATATCAAAAACTGTGGTAA
The DNA here is from genome assembly GCA_019057375.1 of Candidatus Heimdallarchaeota archaeon. GTDB lineage: Archaea > Asgardarchaeota > Heimdallarchaeia > Heimdallarchaeales > Heimdallarchaeaceae > UBA460. The sequence continues at coordinate 1,579 of DXJF01000126.1, read as the reverse complement.
ACCTCTTGCATTTATCTCTGAAGGTTATTTCTGGATCCAAATCTGCTACGTTTTCATCATCAAAAATGAAATCGATGTTTAAGATACCCTCTTCAACACTCAGGTCAGTTTTACAGAATTCATTAACATATTGTCTATATTGATTGGCTCTAGATATTCTTGAAAATTCTTCCATTTCATCAAATAAAATTAAAACCTCAGAATTTTTTGTAAAATCTCTTATCTGAAAACCTTGACTAGTATGGTCAGTCATTGCCTTAAGGATAATCATTTTCGAATTTACTGCAGCTATATTCAGATTATCTAGTTCAATATTATCAGGGTTACTATATATAATTGGGAGATTTGAAAAAGCTTTTAGTGTCTTCATTAAAAGATATGCACTCATTATCCCATGAGTATAATGCTCAAAATCATTAGAATATCTCAAAATTGCTGACATATCCTTTTGAATAGCTCCTTTGATTGTATAAATTCTTCTCAAAATATCTGCTTGTTTGTCAGTAGCTTGGCTTAGAAGCAATCTCAACTCAAGAAACTCTTCTTCACTGGGCTCTTGAAGATTAAACAAAAAGGTTGAAATTTTATTTATCTTGTCTATCATTTCTTGAACAATTTGTCTTTCTTCAAAAGTAAAATCACTGATTTCAATAATAAAGCTAATATTTTGGGAAAGGATCTCTAGAAGATTTTCGATATAAAATTGTTGAACATTCTCAAAATGAAAATCAAATTCTCCAAATTTCGAGATTGAGAAAAATGGAAGAACATTTCTAATTGATTTGTTTATTTTTGAAATCTTTTTCAGGGGATAACCTAAGTCATGAGTTAAAGCTATTACACATCTTACAGAGTCTTCGTACTCTAAAACTTCAGCAACTCTTGAAAGGAGAAAATTAAGTTCTCCAAAGATATTTGGTACCTCTAAATCTTTATAATATTCATTTATGAATGCTGAAACTTTTAAATGTCTGTTAAGATTTTGGAAAAGAAAGCTAAATTCAGGTTTTTTATGTAAATATTCACCTAGAAAATAAACCCATAGAGAGTGGAGGGTATGATCTCTATAGAAAGAATCTGATGCAAAAATGAGTTCTTCAAATTTCACAAACTCATCAAAGTATTTGAAAAGATCATCGTATCCTTGTTTATCAGGATCAATATATTCCATTGAAATCTCAAAGAGAGCTTTCCATAACTCTTTTGCACTATGTATTTTATCATGAATTTCCTCGCTCTTTTTTAAAAGAGAGATTTTCTCTTTGACTATTTTTTTTTCTGCTTCCTTTCCAACTAAAAATTTAATTTCATCCTTATCAATTAATTTTAGATAAAAATCCATTACGACTTTTTCATTGATTAAGGTCATAGAAACCACTTTATCCTTTAGTAGTATATTGCTCATGTTTAATAATATATTGGGTAAAGGTGACTGTACATAGAATCTAGTAACATTCACGAAGAGCTTTTAAAACAGTTAAATCAAAATAGTTTAAGAATTTAAGAATTAGGGTCGCAAAATGATTCCTGAACTCATTACATCAGAAGAAATAAAACAGTGCTTGAAAACTAGAGGAGC
>DXJF01000125.1 GCA_019057375.1 Candidatus Heimdallarchaeota archaeon | reverse complement strand
ACTACCTGATTCATAGCGATAAGTGGGGCCACTCCAGTCATAAATCTTAATTGGAAGGCTCTCTTTGGCTAAAGTTTTGCCTTGTAACCAAGACCAGAATGGAGGGCATTGAGCATAAGACAAACCTCCAATAGGAGCTGATACTTTCTCAGCTAGTTTTTCTGTTGGTATGGTTTTTGTTATTGTAATGTAATCAGCAATTTCTTCAAAGTATTCGGGGTCAGCGGATTTAGGTTGAACTACAAAATAGGGTTCAAAACCCCCTTGATAAATGCCCTCAGCATGTTCAGATCTCAACCAAACTGACCAATCTACCAGTTTTGGTATCATCATTTGATTGAACCCTAAAGGCTCATAAACATAATCTATCATTATTTGTTTTAATGCTTCAGCTAAAGTGGTTATGGTGGGAGAGAGTATCCATTGGTTTCTGTAATTTGTTCGTTGAATCCAATTTGCGTTTTGCATAAGTTGAGTAGGATTTTCTTCAGTATGATGTTTCTTTTCCCCACTATACCAAGAGATTTGATGATGTTCTTTCTTAGCTCCATAATGTTGTTTGGAAATTTTTTCACCTACTCTACGTACAATACGTTCAATAGCTCCTTTTTCTACAAAATCTTCTTCAATTTCTGGATCAATTTCGATTCTAACAAAACTCTTTCCTTTTTCTTCAAAGAATTCTAGATTTTTTACTAATGGTAAAGTGAACTCTTTAACAGGTTTTTCTTCCAATTCTGTTTCAATGATGTATTTGATAAAAGCAAAACCTCTTAGTCCTACACGGTACTTTTTACCTGTTGCAGCAGAAAGCAGTTTCCTTAATCTGAGCACTGCAACATGTGGAGACAGTGAGTCAATAGATGAAATTGTTATATCAAGTTTAGCATCCTTGGTTTTCCATTCAGTGATTTTGAATTCCCCCTTATCTCTTGATTCTTGAGTTTTTTCACTGAATTGTTTGAAAAGATCTTCAATTTCACCCTTACTTTCAGAAGGTAAGGGTCCACTTAATGTAAATTGTACTTCGAGATAGTGTTTCATAGTGATTACAAAAGAAAATCTTTCTAAGTAATTTTAACTTTTCCTAAATACGATTATTTTTAAAAAAAGGAAGGAGATGATTATTTCTTATTCGCATAATCTTCTTCTATTTGCAGATATTCTTTGAGTATCCCTTTCAAAGAGTCTTGAGTAATTCTCGAATCTTCTGTAATAAGACCATCAGAAATACGAAGATGTCTGAATCCTGGTCTCAATAGAGATAAATCATGAGAACACATGATGAAAGTAGCTTTTTTCTCTAATACGAAATTCATTAAAACATCCATAATTTCTCTTGCTAAATCAGAATCCATATTGGCTGTGGGTTCATCTGCAAGTAGAATGGGCGTTTGTCGAGTAAGGGCTAAGGATAAAGTTGCTCTCTGTTTTTCACCAGCTGATAATTCATCAGGATATGATTCTAATTTATGACTGATATGAACATTTCTAGTCACTTCAGCTCCAATATCTGAGTTGTATTCCTTGCCAAGAAATATGTAAGGAACCAAAAGATTGTCTTTCAGTTGTATTGGCTCAAACAGACTGTGATATTGAGTGATATAGGAAATATTCTCCAATCTGAAATCTGATCTGGATGTATCATCTGCTTTTCCTATTGAATAGTCTCCTATGCGAATTGATCCTTTGTCAGGAATCAAAAGCCCTGCAATAGTATTAAGTAAGGTGGTTTTTCCTACACCAGATGGACCAGAGATAAAAAGAAAATCTCCTTTCTTAATAGTAAGATCTATGCCTTTAATAACTGGATAAAGTTCCCCAAAAACTCTATAACCCTTATGTAATCCTTTTATGCGAATATAGTTCTTTGCTTTTGGATTGTATTTGAATTCATTTTCGAAAAGATATCGAACATCGTCAAATGAAAGTTCATCTACTGTCTCTTTATAATCATCTGGAGGCTGTTGAAGGATATTGAAAACTTCTTCTTTAGTTACCAAATCAGGATTCCAAAGCATTGCTAGTTTCTTTGAAGGATGAACCCCAAATTCAGCAAATTCTCGAAGAGCAATTGAATTCTTAACTCTATCCGGAATTTGAAGCATATGAGAAGGATCAATGTAGGCTCGGTTCAATTCAGAAGCATCTTTAAGAATGTCTAGTTTTTGTCTTTCTGTTTCATAACCGACTCCCACAAGTCTTCCATCACGAATGAGGAAGCTCTTTTCGAAAACATTTCGATATCTAACATCATGAGTGACAATAACCATGGTAGTTCCAAGCTCTTTGTTAACTCCTTTCAAGGTGTCAATAATGCTGAATGTATTCTTCGAATCTAGTTGGCCCGTTGGTTCATCTGCTAGAATAAAATGTGGTTGTCTTGCCAAAGCTATGGCTATGGAAAGTCTCATCGACTCCCCTCCACTTATTTTTGCTGCTTTGTTGTTTTTCACATGTGATAGGTTGAATAGTTTGAGTAATTCTTCCATTTCCTTTCTAGCCATTTCTCTTGGAGTATATTTCATTTTCATAGGCATTAGAACATTTTCTCTAACTGTTAGTTGTGAGTAGAGATTCTTGCTTGTAAATTGATTTACAAGACCTATGTTTTCATATCTGAATTTTCTTCTTTCTTTTTCAGTTAGTAAATCCAGCTGTACCCCTCTTATCATCACCAATCCACCAGTTGGAGTATCGACCCCTGACAGAATGTTCATTAAAGTGGTTTTACCTGCTCCTGATGGACCAATGATCGATACAAGCTCTCCGTCCCCTATATCTAAATCTAGTCCTCTTAATGCAGAAACTTTGTATTCTGTTACTGGATCGTGGTAAATTTTAATTACGTCTACACATCTTATCATTTTTTTCACTACTCCAGATTCCTTGGCATATATTTTGCATAATTTCTTTTCATCGACAGATAAAATATCACCATGAAAAGTACAGGTGCTACAATGTAAGCTATAATGAATGCTAATGCGTTGAATTTCCACAGATAATTTATTCCACTATAGAAGAATCTCTTCGTTGCCCAAGTGAATCCCCACATTATAGCGAATCCCACTCCTGTTCCTAATAATAATCCTGGTATAATCCCAGTGAACATCGCTTCGAACATCGTTAAGCGTATAATTCTTTTCGTAGATATTCCCATCTTCTTTAGTCTGTCATTTTTGGTTATTCTTTGTTGTAGGATTTTTATGGGATTGCTTATGCTTATGAAAGCTATAGCTATCAAACACACTAGCATTGAAAGAGCGAATTCTGCCGAGACTATATTGAGGAATGGAAATGTTTCAAACTGCCTTTCTTCACTATCAGTAATTGCTGAGTCTATGCCTAGGTTCAATTCTTCAGTTAGATAATGCTCTATCAAGGTAAAATTTGCATTTTCTGACAGTCTAATGAGTAACCTATCCTTATATTTCTCACTTGTGATGTCCACAGTTTCTCTTATTCTCTCAAAATTAGATTGTGTCATTACCACACCTGCGATTCTCACTGTCACTCCTGGAATATATTCTCCAGCTGTGTAAAAAACAGGAATGTAGTTAAAAATGTCATATATTTCGAATGTAAAATTCAATGGTGGAAAGAGTGACTCAAATTCGAATTCATATTTTTCTCCAGCTCTATCATCAAAGAAGTATTTTGTGCTAAGCATTGTGTCATTAGCTTCTAATGCTGGTATTGTCCTTTCCCAATCATTAAACAACCTATTTGGTGGTGTATAGACCGTGTTCAAAAATTCCGTAGTGTTCTCTATCAGATACACTGCTAATGGGTCAAAACCATATCTAGCTTCTATTTCATGAACAAACGCAGTACTTTCTATTCCTGGTATAGCTTGAATTTCTGGCAACAGAGATTGATTTTGATCCATCCAATTCTTAACGAAAATATCTGCACCATTATACAAATATGCATCTTTATCATAATTGAATTCTACACTTAAGGGGGCCATAATTGATGGAATAGTGATTCCTACTATTAACAGAAAAGCAAAGAAAATGTTACTGAATAGTTTGATGTCTGATCGAACTTCAACCAATGTAAATGAACCTACAGTTTTTTTCCGATTCCACGAAATTTTGCTTATTGCAATCATAATAACTCCATGCAAATCTTTGAGCAATAATCCAATACCTAATAGAGCTAATAGTACCCCTAGTCCTGCAAGATAGATATTAATCATTATAAATGATGTATTTCCAGTGGAGGATAGGTTTCTTAGATTTACTTTGTACAGACTGAAGAAAAGAAAAGTTACACCTATACCAGCTCCAATTAGTAGTATTGTAGGAATTCTTATTTGTTTTAAAAGAGTAACAAGTCTTTGTGGAGTTTTTTGGAAAGTAGTTTTCTTTGTTGAAACCTGAACAATCTTTGGTATAGAGACTACTATTAAAGCTGTTACAGTAAATAGTGTGGCCCATCCCAAACCACTGAAATTCAGCACTTGATTCTGCTGATTGAAAGTAAGGAAAGAATCAACTTTCAGTAACGGAGGTACTAAAACAAAGGATAAACCAAACCCGACAAATGCCGCTGCTATGGATTCAAAAATCTTCAAAATCATATAGTTAAAGGCTATTCTTCCAGATGACAATCCTTTTGTTTTAAATATTTCTATCTCTTGTTCAAGTCCTTGCGAATACAACTCATTTGTCTCAAATATCAGAAATATTGCCAGATATAGAATTGGTACAGCTAACATGAAAAACAATAGCATTGATGATTGAATTCTAGGTTCGAGAATCTCTATCATTTCATCTAATTCAATGTTGAAATCCCAATATCCATTTTTCATATCTCCAGTGAATTTAAAAATGTGATGGCCCTCAGATATTTCTTCAATTTCTTCCATTAACTGAGTTAACATCTCTGGTTTGAAATTACTGAAATCATAATAGAGTTGTACATAAGTATTTACGAACATATAGTATGGATTTAATCCTTCTAAATTAGCCCAAGCATTTTCGCCAAAAGAAACCATTCCTCCAAAAAGGCCAGTTAAAATTTGAGAAGAATCCATAGGAAGATTATAATCAGTCCAAATTCTTTCAAAATCTCCTGGACTTGGAGATTCAAATATTCCTACGACTGTTAGGTTTACATGTGTATCTCCTAGATAAGTATTATAAGCACCAATTTGAGATCCCCAGAAAGTGATTGTGTCACCTACTGTAACATTCAAATTTATGGAAGGATTATGATCAACAGTATGAGCAACATCATATTGTAATAAGACTTCTCCTGGTGCATTTGGTAATCTCCCCTCAACTATGAACTCATTTATGAAACTACTGTAATTATTTGATATAGCCATGTATGTTATACTTCTCAAAGAACTAGAAGTAGAATTCAGATCCTCTATCATTCCATAAAATCCCGTCGAGTATTCAAACCCACTCACAATACTCGCAAAAACTTCTTGTTCCAGTTTAAGTCCTGTGAAAATTTCACTTAATGCAACTTGCTCAAAATTTTGGACTGCTGGAATGCTTACATCTTGGTTTCTTGTATCGTAACTGTAAGATAGAGATAAGCTTTCTTTTCCATCATTTAGTATGTCAAGAGTATTTGTATATTCATCAAACATAACTTCTCTCTTTGAGCTATAAAGTGCAGTACTTGTTAGTATAATTAAAGCTAAAACAGTCATGCTAATTAGATTCATTAGATGACGTTTCTTATTCGTTTTAAAAAGATCAAAAAGTGATGAGAAGAAATTAGATATAAATGCCCAGAAGTTGATAAATGGTAATAAGAGTTTATTCTTATCTTCGTAAATTGGTCTGGTCAAGTATCTTTTAATTAGAATGAAACTACTTTTCACTCTCTTTCTAAGCAATGCAGCAAAAAGAACTATAACTGATCCAGCAACTATTAAATAAATGCCAACATTCTTGAAAAAGATCTGGAATCTATTCAGTTCCTCTAATCCAAGAAAACCAAGTTTTTTAAATTCTTCAATATCATAGTCTGAGGAAACATAGAATGCAATCATCTCCTCCTCTGAGAAGATGCGCCCTGGCAAATCTCCTTGCGTTAGAAGTGTTGTATGTGTAAATATTCTTTTTCCATCTTCTGTTTCATAAACATAGAATGAATAATAATTATCTTTGTCTGGTACATTATAAATGAAAATTTCTTCTTTTGTGAAATTTGTATAGTCGTCAGTTATGATAGCTACCTTAGACTTCAGGTTATCTCCAGAGAAAAACTCCTCTGTACTAACATGAGGTTCTGAGTTAATAACATATTTTGAGTTATTTTCTCCTTGAATAGCATAAAAATTATTGTAAGGATAAACTCCTGTGGTTGTAATATTGAAATCGGCAAAATCAATTGTTTGGTTTATAGAGTATTTTAGACGATAAATCTTGTCGTCTCTTGCCATTGCTAGATTGAAATCCCCATCATTTGTCAAATAAAACTTTGGATCAAACCCTCCTTCAAGTATGGTCATATTGTTTGACACATAAGAATCAATGTACCCTTTCGTAACTATTGTTCCATACCAATGAACGTAGGAAAATCTAGGAGTATATCTGTAAAGACTATAAATTGTATCATTGACATAATGAAAATCAACCAAATAGTCAAATTCGTAGTCTAGAACACAAACTTTCTCAAGAACATGTGTTCCGTTTTCGTAAAAACGCGACATTTCAAATCTAGTTGTAGAAATTTCCGATGTTGGAGGCCAATTTTGAATGAAAGCTAAAACCATGAACAAAGTATTATTTTCTTCATAATAGATTTTCATGCGAGGATAGTTCATGTTAGCATTATAAGCATAAAACTCACCATCATTTGGGCCTGCTGTTTCTGTCCAGTTGTATCTATGGAATTTCATATAACCAAAGAAAGTGTGAAATGCGTAAAATAATTCAATCCCTCCATCTATGGAAAACAGCTCGAAATATTCAATAGAGTTTTCCTCGATTATTACAATGTTGGTTTCGCCATTTACCTTGTGAATTATCATAAATGTACCATTTTCATATACAATTCGTGCGAGAAAATGAAAATTACCTGAAGTATCAACAGTTGATTTAGATTCTATACCTATTTCATCTCCGGTTCTGTTAAGGAGTAAGAATAGATCTTCATCCATTCCTGTTTGAGCATTCACAATCAATTGCTGACTAAGTGATACTGTTGATGAAACAAATAAGATAATAATGAATAATAGATAAAGGGGCTTTTTTCTCTTCATTCTAATACTTTCAATATATTTACACTTATATTTCTATTGCTTAACAGTTTTAAGTATGTGGTGATTAGAAAATTCTCTCAAAAAACCGCGAGAATGCTTCTAACCTATTTTTGGAAACTGTAATGCATGAAAAAGAGGTTTGTTTCTATATATTCTTTGTCTTAAATTGAGAAAGGTATTCTTATTTTGTATGATGTCTTCTCATATTATCCTTTTTTCTGCTTTGAAAAGTTTAAATAGTAAAGCAAGTTGATAGAACAAGATGAGCAGCTCAATAGAATCAAGTAATACTGATTCAGTCGATGATGATTCTTTGAAAAACGATGATTCATTAACTCCTACTGGAAGAAAGAAAGTAGTTTGGACAAAGAAACGCATTGTTCTTGTAGCGTTTTTTGTGATATTAGTCATTATTTCTGTAGCTGTACTAATTATGATTATAATAGATAAAACATTTCTTTTCGAGATAATCCGAGATTATTTCCTAGCTCCCCTTGTTAGAATGGGTTATTGGTCCATTTTTCTCTTTCTAGCGCTTATGATCATTCAAAGCTTGATTGTCCCAATCCCTTCTGAATTAGTATTGCTATGCGGGGGGATGCTTTATGGAATCTGGCTTGGATTACTCGTTGGAGTTATTGGATCAGTTTTAAGTGGTGTTGTAACATTCTATATTGCGAACAAAGGGGGAAGACCTATTCTAGAATCTACAGGTGATCATATTGGCTTTGCTGACAGGTTTGTTATTGCAATGGATAAATGGATAGAGAAATGGGGTGTCTGGGCAATTATTGTAGGAAGAGCTGTTCCTGTTGTGATGTTTGATCCCATATCTTATGCAGCAGGAATTTCTAATATTAGGTGGAAACAGTATACATTAGCAACTTTTATCGGATCCATTCCACGTTCAATATTTTATGCATTTCTTGGTGTGAAATTATTAAGTGGAAATGCCCCAGAATATATTCTTACACTAACTCAAGAGCAATTTGAAGCAGCTTCAGGGCAATTCAACATGATCTTTTTCATCATCTTTGGTGTTCTAATTCTAATGCTAATAGTAGCTTCAATTACAGGACACATAATACAAAAGAAGTCTGAGAAAGTCAATTTAGAATCAAAAACAGATGAGTGATTTAGTATTCTTCATCTAAATTTACCATATTTTTTAATTCTTCTCCTCGAATAAAGCGGTTGATGTTAGGTATAACTGCATCTAGAAAATATCTTCTAGGAAAGTCTGTATTCCATGCTCTATGTGCACTCATAATTATATTATCAAGTTCTTGAAATGGAAAATCAGATGGATAACAGGGGATTGGATCCTGTTCATCACTTCCTCTTCTTTGTGGGTAATTATACCAGACATCAATGGCAGCTGCTTTGATTTTTTTATCTTTTAAGGCATTGAACATTGCTTCAGCATTGATTGTTATTCCTCTTCCAACATTAACAATAATTGCTGAGGACTTCATAACAGCAAATTCCTTCTGGTCTAGAAAATTTTCTGTCTTCGTGGTTCCAGGTAAACTATTGAAGATGAAATCTGCTTGCTTAATCGCTTCGAGTTTCTCTTCAACTGTAAAAAACTCAACATCTTCTACTGTAGAAGCTTTGTTTCTTTTGATTGCTAGATATTTCATATTAAATGGTTCACACATTTTTTTGAATTGCTTAGCAATTTCTCCATATCCCAAGAATAGCATTTTTTTATCGAATAAGGTTACAGACTGAAATTTTCTATAATCCCAATTTCCTTCTCTTAGGAGTTTATCATTTCGGTCTAACTCTTTTGAAGCAGCATTAAGAAGAGAAAAACCATGTTCAGCAATAATTGATGCATGGGAATGATTATTGCAAAGCATTATGTTGTTTTCTTTATAGAAACTAAGTTTGTGTCTATTTAATCCTGTACCTAAGATTTGATGAAATTTTAGATTCTTAACAGTTGCAAGGTGTTCGTCAGTTAGTCTACCACCAACAATGATATCAGCAGTTTGTAACGCTTTATTTTTTTCTTCATCGTTAAGCTCAAAATAGTATACTAGTAAAGCTGAAGAATCTATAGTCTTTTTGGTAATTTTCTTTTCTTCTTCCTGTACATTTGTCATAAAAAGAACTTTCATCTTAATCCTTACAGATTCTGCTACAATAAAGATTTTTTGTATAGTAAGTTGAATCTAAATTCTTCATTTAAAAGTAAAATAAAATTCTTATACTCAAAAGGAAATGGTAAATTGCTACAATGAGTGACTCAGAAGATTCTTCAGATATTGATGCTTTAATTAAGCAATTGAAGTATAGCTCCATACCTCTACAGAGAGAAAGAGCTGCATATATATTGAGTAATTATCGTCACTCAAAGGTTTTAGAAGCTCTTCTAAATTCACAACTAAACGACCTAAATCCAAAAGTAAGAGACGCTGCTTCTCGAGCTTTAGCTTCCTTAATAACATCAGAAGAAACAGAAGGAGAAATAATTGAGGAAATAAGTGGTGAAACAGTAAATTATGAGACTAAAATAGATAATCAGCTGTTTAATCTCACTAAAGAATTTGAAATTATTAGGAAAGGAATGAGAAAAATCAAATTCAATTGGAAAGATTCTGTTGAACTTAAACAGCTCTTCAAAGCAGTGGATAAGGACAGGTTTTTACCAAAACAACCCAATGTAAAGGGATTGGTAAACTCAATATTATTGCTACCTATTGAAGATCCTGATATGGGTAGGGATGTTGCAATTGCGATTGTGGAAATCTTAAGAATGAGTTCTGAAGAAACTGAAAGATTAAATGCTATTGGTTGCTTAAATAATATTATCACAAATATTGACAAGTACACTCCTTATTTCGGAATAGCTGAAGCATACATTATGATCTTTAAAGCATCTGAAGACTTCGAGATGAGAATTATAGCTTTTAGAAGTCTCGAGGAAATTATTGTCAGAAAAAGAACATTAGCAAGACTGAATCAATTTACAAATGATATTGTGAAATTGCTCAAATTTTCTTATGATCAGAAAATAAGAGAAACAGCAATAAAAGCTTATCCTGATTTAGTGATGACTAGAGAAGAAAAAATCCCATATCTGATAGATTTAATAATTGGGATTGTCCGAGCAACATATGAAGACCGTCTCCGTGAGATGGGATTAAAAGCACTTAATTCAATTATCGAAAAAAATTACTTAAATGAGGAAAATGTTCAAAGAATAATTAAGATTCTTAAATCTCATCATACCAAGAATGTCAGAATAAGGGCTATAGAGTTATTTACTCAAATCATCCTCCAATCTTCCCCAGATATTTTTTCATCAGCAATTAGTGTTATAATGAGTATAGTTCTTAATACAAAAGAGGAAAATATTTGTTATACTGCTCTACAGAATGTCGAAAAATATTCTTTCATGAACCTTGATTCAGACCTAACTAATATTATTTTGCAAACAATAGGAGATATCACAATCAAATCGTATCATCCATTTGTAGCATTCCGAGCATACAATATTATAGAGAGTGTAATACTAAATAATCCTGAAAGCTTCTCCACAGAATTTGCTAATATCTTCGTAGAATGTCTAAAATTACATAAGGATATAGGCGTTACAGAGCAAGTATTATTGACATTTTCCGATCTGATAGTTTCAAGAAAATTGATTCCAAGTGATGTTAAGCAATTTATCAAAACACTACTCTACCTATCAGCTGATCCTGAGATTCTAGAAGGATTAGTAAGCATATTCAAGGAATTGATGATATCAGATGAGCAGTTTTTACCAGAAAAAATCATCAATAAGCTTATGGAAATAGTCAGTAAAACACTTGTCAAAGATGACATTTTCTTGCTTTTAACAGAATTAGATGTTCAAGACTTTATCTAGTTTTTAGACAAAAAACAGGAATTGTGAAAATATCAGCAATCCAATTACTATCGACATTTCCCAGACATTGAATTTGAACTCTCTAATGACATTTCTAAAAAGTATAGGCGCAATCACCGAAGCTAATAGAAAGAAAGTACCAAGGAAATAGAGGTAAATAACATGACTTTCATAAGAAATATTCGTGTTAAAGGCTAAACCAATAAAAACAGTTGTTACAATGAAGTCTATAATTACAATAACAAGGGCTGGCGATCTAATTTTCTTATGTACATCCATTTTGTAAGCCAATATAAGGACTGGAATGAAGAAAAAGAAAATATCTGTGTAGAAATCAGTAGTTTGAAGCAATTTTAGCTTTAGAACATTACTAGCTATTCCTTGATCAATATTAGCAAAGACTACAAATGGAAAACCGATTTCTTGTGATGAGAATGGCCAGAGAAAAATTACTCCATACAAATACATCATGTCAATTAAAATATGAATAGCTAAACCAAAGAACAAACCTATTCCTAAACCAAGAAAATCATAGTTTTTCTTATTCTTAATCTTTGGAATAAAATTCAAACTGATAATAATTCCTGGAACTACAATTAGAAACAAAAGACTGTGAGTTAGAGATCGGTGAATTACAGCAGCTTTTTCACCAATCATTAAATATACAACAGCTACTACAATTATGTCAATATCTGGTAAAATAGCTCCGAAAACTGCTCCCAGTTTGTACTCTTTGTTTTTACTCAAACTAGCTAAAAGTAAGCCCGTGAGAAGATGTACTCCACCTTGCATATCACTATGAAAGAAAGAGAGACTATATAATTGTTATGAAAAAGCAATATGAATTAAGAAGCAATTATTTTTTCGACAGATTTACTAACTTGTTCAAAAATCACTATCGCTTCATCTTTCTTTAAATCTCCATGAATAAAAACTCGGCATGAAGGGAAGATAGATAATTTGTTTCCCTTTTCTTCATCTTGAAGAACTAACATTACCTTCGTTTCTCTAAGTAACTTGTAGGACTTTAAATTGAGGAGTAATTCACCTCTAAGTTTCATTAAAGAGATGTTGTGAAATTCTTCAGGTATCCCCTCAAATCCTTTCTTCTTCTTACAAGGAGAAACGGTATGATATATCATCTATATTGTGAAAAAAATTAAGATTTTTTTAACTTTCGTATTGATGTTCTAAGAGAAGAAAATGAAAAAAAGGTTAGGAAGAGAAGTATCATCTCTTTTTATGTCTTAAGAATTGGATAAATGATAAACCAAGTAATCCTAGAATTAATACTATGTTAGTTCCATTGAAAGATGCTCTCTTCACCTTATATCCTGCTTGTTCAAGATAGTCCTGAGCTAGTTCAAAATCATAAGCATGAGGAGTTAAACTAGAATCATCCCTTCTGTATAGTTCTGGAATCATAGTAATTGCTGGAGTAGCTAACCCTCCAAACAAGTCGTCTATAATTTTTTGTCTTGGAATAGCATGACTTAGTGCCTTTCTTACAAAGAGTCCTGCTTCAGCAGTTCCTTCAAGTGTTAATTCTCCCTTCTTTTTTTTCTTCTTTGGGAATAATACTTAAAAACGTGTAAAACTTCAGAAGTTTATGAATAATAAGCTTCTTAGAATTGATCTTACTGAGGGAAAAATAAGTATTGATGAGATACCTGAGAAAGTAATTAAACAGTATATTGGTGGAACTGGTTTCATTAGTTATTACTTGTTCAAAGAACTAAAAGAGAAAATAGATCCTTTATCTCCAGAAAACAAAATCATTATCGCTCCAGGACCTGCACAAGGGACAAAAATCCCAATTTCTGGTAGATATGCTGTAGGTACTAAAAGCCCTTTAACAAATCATTTTCTAGACTCTCACTGCGGAGGATTCATGGGGCCTGAGGTTAGAATGGCTGGATACGATTTAATAATAATTGAAGGAAAATCAGAGAAACCTGTCTATGTTTCCATTAAAGATGACAAAGTGGAAATAAAAGATGCAGCTCATCTCTGGGGGCAATATGCTAATAAAACAGAAGCTAAGATTAGAGAAGACGAAGAAGAGACTAGAATGAGAATTATCTGTATAGGTCCAGCAGGAGAAAATCTAGTCAAGATTTCTTGTCCAACAGCTGATGGTCACAGAAATCCAGGAAGAGGAGGGTTAGGAGCTGTATTTGGGTCAAAGAATCTCAAAGCTGTAGGTGTAAAAGGATCTACTCGACCTACAAATGGTAATCAAGAAAAGATAGATGAAATACAGAAGGATTTACTCAAACGTTCAAAAACTGCTAAGGATTCAGGATCTGAAATGTTCACATATGGAACAAGTAATGCAGTAGGGTTCTCAAATGAGATGAGCCAATATCCAACACGCAATTGGCAATCAGGAGAGTTCGAAGAACATGAGAAATTAAGTGGGGTAGATTTAGACGAGAAATATACTGCTATTAGACGACCTTGTTATAACTGCCCAATTGGGTGTTCAAGCACACTTGATGCCTCTGCTTTTCCTTGGACAGATGCAAAAGAAATAGCAAGACCAGAATATGAGACAATGGCAATGTTGGGCGGGAATGTAGGATTAAGTGATCTTGAGACACTGATACATGCAAATTATTTGTGTAATCAACTTGGACTTGACACTATAAGTACTGGTAGCGCTATAGCAATGACAATGGAAGCTGTTGAAAAAGGATTGATATCAGGACCAGAATTTGAAGGAGTAAAGTTTGGAAATAAAGAGAAAATTCTAGAAATTCTAGAAATGATAGCTTATAGAAAAGGATTCGGAGACATTCTAGCTGAAGGAGTAGCACAAGCAGCAGAGAAATGGGGAATAGAACATTTAGCTATTCATGTTAAAGGACTTCCATTTGCTGCCTGGGATCCACGTGGCCGTCTAGGCTTAGGTTTGAGTTATGCTACAGCTGCTGTGGGGGCTTCACATTTACGCGGTTGGCCTGCAACTTCAGAGGTTCCAAAAGATAAGAGTGCTGTAGATGTTGTTGATTCTCTCATAGAGCAGCAAGATTACAAGTCACTTATAGATTGTTTAGTAGTTTGCACTTTTTCTTATGCTATCAAAAAAGGATTCAGCTTTGAAGACAGACAAAACATCCTATCTGCAATGTGGGATAGAGAAGTGTCAAAAGAAGAAATGATGGAAATTGCTCAAAGAATATGGATAACTAAACGTCTTTTCAATATCAATCAGTTCGACGATTATAAACCGATAGAATATGATGTACTTCCTCATAGATTCATGAATGAACCTTTACCTTCAGGTAGAGCTAAAGGAAGTAAAGCATTTACAAGTGAAGAAGATTTCAAGAAGTCTCTTCAATTGCTTTATGAAAAAAGAGGGTTGGATGAATATGGTATCCCTAAGGTAGAAGAAATTAAGCATCTAAAAATAGATGACTAATATTCCTTTTTTTCTCTCAATTTTCCGAGAAATACTATTGAACTTGATTCTGTTTTTACTTTGATTTTAAGTTTTAACATTTAAATATATTTTAAGCAATCACTTCCAATCCCTTAAATTTGTTTACGAAGAATCATTCACTTTCAGAACTTCTAGCGTTTGATATCTGAAATTCTTATAATCTTATTTAAGAACATTTGATGTAACTGATATTAAAACAGCATATGATCAAATAAAACATATTGTCGATCAAATATATTATTTGATAGATAGGGTAAGAAATCACCTTTTAGTCATCTTAGGTGTTGTTGAGCTGAGAGAGACAACAATTGCTCCTGAAGTGAAGGAACAAATAGACAAAATTGTAGCAAGTATGAATCAAGTTGAAGAAGACATATTTGAGACATTAGGACTTAAGGAAGAATTAGAGAGTTACTTAGCAAAATAGTATCTTTCCTAGAAGAAATCGAAACAAACAACTCATTTACTTCTGTTTATGTTAATTGTAAATAGCAGTATAAGTTCTAAGGCTAAAAATAGTGAAAATCATAGCTCACTTCGTAATAAAAACAATTCTTCCTAATCTTGCTGCTCTTCTAAAAAACATTCATCTCCTCTTTGTATCCTATTGTCGAAAAAAAAATGTTTATAATAAAACACTTTTCTGAACATTCATGAATAATAAGCTTTTGAGAATTAATTTGACCACTAGAAATATTTCCACAGAAGTTATACCTAAATCTGTTGTTTATGATTATATGGGCGGAACAGGGTATATTACATATTATCTATACAAAGAGCTAGAACCTAAAATAGATCCTCTATCCGCAGAGAACAATATCATTATTGCTCCTGGACCTATACAAGGAACACGAATTCCAGTTTCTGGAAGATATGCAATTGGTACCAAGAGTCCGTTAACTGGTTTGTATTTAGATAGTAATGTTGGTGGTTTTCTTGGACCAGAGATTAGATTTACAGGATATGACTTGATTATTATTGAAGGTAAATCCACCAAACCTGTTTATATTTCAATAAAGGATCAAAAAGTTGAGATTAAGGATGCTAAAGACTTATGGGGAAAATTTGTCTATGAAACTGATGTTCTGATTAAAGCATTAGAAAGAGAACCAAAAATGAGGGTCTTAACAATCGGGCCAGCTGGAGAAAATCTTGTTAATTTCGCTTGTTCATCTTCTGATAATTTTCGAAATGCTGGAAGAGGAGGGCTAGGAGCAGTTTTTGGTTCTAAAAATCTCAAAGCAGTCGCAGTTAAGGGCTCAACTCAACCTACAAATGGAGATCGTGAGAAAATAGATTTGGTAAGAGAGGATATTGTTCAAAGAGCGAGAAATGCAAAAGATGATGGTCATCTACTTCATAAACATGGGACTAGCTGGTTAGTCAAAGTAGCTAATGATCTTGATCACTACCCAACCCGTAACTGGCAATCTGGGGAATTTGAAGATATAGACAATCTGGGACATGAAGCTTTTGCAGAAAAATATAAGCGATTCCGACGTCCATGTTATCAGTGTCCTATAGGATGCAGTGAAACTTTAGATGCATCTGTTTTTGATTGGGTTGAGGAAGATAGAAAAGAAATAGCAAAACCAGAGTATGAAACACTAGCTATGTTAGGAGGAAATTGTGGGATTAGTGATTCTGAAGCAGTTATTCATGCTAATTATCTTTGTAATGAGCTAGGACTCGATACGATATCTACAGGTAGTGCAATTGCCATGACTATGGAAGCAATAGAAAAAGGACTTGTTGATGGATCAGAATTTGATGATGTTGAGTTCGGTAATATTGATAAATTTCTAGAGCTTATTGACAAAATAGCTTATCGTAAAGATATAGGCGATATCTTAGCTGATGGTGTTGCTCAAGCAGCTGAACATTGGAAGATAGAAGACTTAGCAATTCATGTGAAAAAATTGCCTTTTGCAGCCTGGGATCCACGTGCAAAGCTTGGTCTTGGTTTGAGTTATGCTACAGCTGCAGTCGGGGCTTCACATTTGCGTGGCTGGCCTTCTACTTCGGAAATTCCTGAAAAAAGCGCAATCAAGGTTATAGATTCCTTAATTGAGCAACAAGACCTTAAAACAATCAAAGATTGTTTATCAATATGCCATTTCACACACAGTATCAAACCTGCCTTGGGTTTTGATGATTGTGTTACTATTTTATCAGCTGCTTGGGATAAAGAAGTAACTGCAGAGGAATTAACTGACGTTGCTCGAAGAATCTGGATTATGAAACGTTTGTTTAATATGAGAGAATTTGGAGATAAAAAACCAATTGAATTTGATGATCTTCCTAAACGGTTTATGAAAGAACCTCTTCCATCAGGCAGAGCTAAAGGCAAAACAGCTTTTGTAAATGATGAAGACTTCAAGAAATCAAGAAGAACTCTTTATGAAAAAAGAGGTTTAGATGCCGAAGGAGTTCCAATTGAAGAAGAATTAAAGAGATTGAGGATTAAATAAATCCCTCGATTTTCCTTTTGCTAATTTCGTAGTCTTTATCAATTTCTATGTTATTATATTATTAATGAGTAATGAGTTTGAAGAAGATCAGAGAAAGTTTCTTACCTTACAATCTAAGGAAAAGATTCTTTTTGTTCAAGGACAAGTAGATGATATAGTTTCAACTCTTACTCAGAAAAACGTTGATGTTGATCTTTTTATAACAAAAATTGCTCATTTCAAAACTTACACTTCTCGCTTATTTAGATTATCAGGAGTGTATAAGAAAGACTATTTCGATTTTCTAGTTTACAGTATCAAAGTTATGTGGGATGCTGTAGAACATTGTACCTCTCAATTCATGCTCTATCCGGCTTTATCTGCTTTCATTGATTTGTTTTCAAAGCTGAAAGGATTAAATCCATACTATACTCTAGATGGTGCAATTGAGCAGACACTTGAGTATGGGAAGTCACCATCAAAAGATAAAATCTCATATTTACTAGCCAAGGAAAAACAGCACTTGCATTTCTTAATCGATTACATGCAACTTGATTCAGTTCTGAGATTAGATTTGACTAAATTTGAGAAAAAAAATATCATTAAATCTGCAACTAATTATGCTCAAATTCTTGTCCTTACTCTCTATAATTTCTTAGTTACTGTTCCTGTGATTCCTAAGGAAGATTTTCTAGATTGGTGTAAGCTTTTTGATGAAGCTCTTGAAAAAGCAAGATTGGGTCATCATTACTTAAAAGAGATAGATGAAGAGCCCTTTGAATTGCTTAAAACTAAGATTTCTGAATCGTCTCTTTTTTCGTTAAAAGCTCAGTTACACTTGTTTAGTGCTCGTTTTACAAATGAGAATGTTGCTGAGTTTCTAAATTTAGCTTATATGGATAATACAAGAGCTTTAAGTGAAATTGAACCGTATAAGAATGATGAACTGTTCAGCGAGACAATTAGGAGTTTCTACATCCAGCAGAAGGCACTGCTTCTCGAAACTAGATTCTATCAAATACTCAATAACTTGCTACAAACTCAATATAAGAATTCTAAATTTGTTGGAGATCTAAAAGATGAGAAACCTGAATTAACAAAGTCTGCAATTAAATTCGCTGTTGAAGAAATTCTCAACGAGATAGAGGGGTATGTCAAAGATCTTCTAGGTAGATCTAAACGAGAAGAGATAGGAATTTCATTTAATCTGATTGGAATTTATGCCAAAATCTCCTTTGGAGCTTATGTCTACGAACTGGTAGATGATGTTAGCACTATGGAGGAGATAATTAAAACACAAAGAATAGATATCGGTGATCCAGAACTCTCTCTTTTACTAGCTAGATATTGGTTGATAAGATGGGGAGAAGAAGAGAATAGTGACTACTTAAGATTGTCTCAGAATTACTACGAGAGAGCTGCTGAAGTTTATTTGATGCTCTTCAATAACAGGTATGTACCTATTTACAGCTATACAATGCTTGCTCTATACCAACTGTATAGGAATAACATTCCTCGTGCGGAAATATTTCTTATGAAAGCAGATGATGAGTATACAGATGCCAAAATGCTCAAAATATTAAATCTTTCAGAACAATATTACTATGAGAAATTTAGAGAGCAAGTTGACAAGATAATCAAAGGAGAAAAAGTAGAGCGACCTCTAAGGTTTGACAAACCGATAAATCCACTAGATTTTAACTCCTGGATAACAGAGAAGAAGGATTGGCGGAAGAAATTTCCATTGTTTCCAGAACCGTTCCCATTCCATTTAGAGCAATTAAAGATTCTAGAGTTTGAATTCCTTTCACCGGAAAAAAATCATTATGAAGAAGGAGCAGATAATTTATAACAGCTTTTGCAAAGAGATATTTGAACATGACTATTGAAAGAAAACGTTATAGAATTGGTGGCTTTACCTGGTTTGTACTTATAATAGTACTTGTAGGGGTATACTATTGGTTCTATAAAGATTTAGTCATATTCCTAACTGTATCTGGAATTGCAGTTGTTCTTTTTGTCTTTTTTTGGTTCTTATCTCGACGAGGGCTTTCTTCTAGAAGAGCATCTTTATACGGAGATTTAACTTCTCATCACAGTAAAATAACTAAAGGATATGAACAACAACAAAAAGATTACAATGTTAGATTTTGTGATGATTGTAAGCACAAAATAGGAAAAGACTCAACCTTCTGTTCAAATTGTGGGAAAGAGACCTAAAAATTATTTTTCTCTCTCTTTACCGAATTTGGGGTTGAATGTCCAAATATCGTTGAAGATAAAATTGGTTAGAACTGAAACTACAAAGCCAATTGTTACTGCAAGATATTCGTTCCAACCTATTAGGTCATAGAAAATATAAACTAGTCCAAGATTGATTACAGTTCCTGAAGCACCTACGATTGCGAATTTTATGAATTGCCAGAAAGTGTTAAATTCAACCTCTTTCTCTTGTTTCTTGAAAGTCCATATTTTGTTGATTATATAATTGTATATCATCACAATGGCTATACCAACAGCTTGTGAAACTAAAACATCTGAAACGTTTAGAAACCAGATTGTGAAAAGCACACCAGTTAATCCTGATGATTCGAGAATTAACATCATAAGAAAGAGAATGAGATAATTTAGACCTAAACCTACAATACTGACTATAACAAATTTTGAAAGTCGCAAATTTCTTTCTTTATCAAAGAAGGAAGACTTTTCTGAAGGAGCTGTATTCAGATTGTCGTCTTTGCTATTTTCTTGATTCATTTCTCAACCAACAAGAATTTGTAGAAAACATTTATTAATTATACCATGGAAACATGATTTCTTTAAGTAAGGCAAACAAAAGAAAATTATGGTTAAATCAAATCTTTTTTAAGTATCTCATCAAAGCTAAATATTGACGTTTGAGAAGTGATAATGTTGACAATTCACGTGAGGTATATATCCCAAGTCATTGTTCGTATGGGGTTTGAAGGATCTTATGATGATAAGATGGATAAAGAGTTAAAAAGATGTCTAAAGGAACAGATTGATAATACTAAGAAACCATTGTTTTATCTTATCGATGTTACAGCTTATGACCCTAATGAAGCTGAAGAAATAGGAAATACAGTTGCTAATATTTTAGCAACAAAAGGAAAAATAATTCTAAAAATAGCCTTTCTATTTAAGAAGAAAAAGAAAATTAAGAATAAAGAAATTAAAGACAAAATCAAGATTTTTGATAATGATTTCCAAGCCCAATCATGGGTAAGTGATCAGAGTAGATTTGGATTTTTAAATGAAATTACTTTGGAGTCTTTAGTTAAAAAATAGAATAATATACTCTTACCAATTATTTATTTTCCCAATTTTTCTCTCCGATTTTTCATATATATTTACTTT
>DXJF01000124.1 GCA_019057375.1 Candidatus Heimdallarchaeota archaeon | reverse complement strand
AGTTCTTCTAATCCTTCATAAGCAGCTTTTGCCATTAAATGACCATACTCGTTATGCACCTCTTTGTGTAAACGAGGGTTACCTTCATTTGGATGTATAACATCATCATCTATTGTTCCTTTTTCGTTAAAAAGAGAAGGATCGTTCATATCAATCCAAAAACCACTAATACCTACATTTGTTAGAGCAGAAAAGTGACTACCAAACCATTCACGAGTTTTTATCTGAGTAAAGTCAGGAAAATGACAATCACCAGGCCATACTGGACCAATAAATACCGTACCATCGGGATTTAAGCAAAAATGACCTTCTTTAATTCCTTCTTTGTAAATTTTATATTTAGGATCTACTTTAACTCCTGGATCTGTCATGGCCATTAAACGAAAACCTTGTTCCAGAAGATCTTTTGATAATTTCTTAGAATTAGGAAAATGAGTTTTATTCCAAGTAAAAATTCGGTATTCATTCATGTAGTCGATATCCAAATGTATGTAATCACATGGGATATTTCTGTTTCGAAATTCTGAAGCTAGTTTTCTTACTTCTGATTCTGGATAATATGACCAACGGCTTTGATGGTGACCGAGAGCAGAAATTGGAGGAAATGGAGCTTTACCGAGAAGATCAGCTAATTTTGAAAACACTTTATTTACTGTTGGACCAACAATAAGATAATAATTGATTCCCCCCCCATTAACATAGTATTTTGTTAAACAATCATCATCATCACCTATCTTGATTTGACTACGATTTGGATTATCAAATACAAGGGCATAGCAGAATCCGTTTGATCGAACTACTATTTGCACAGGTTGAGATTGATATAATTTTGAATCATCTGTGTTATATGAAAACGAATCAGTATTCCAGAAGGAAATTGTCTCACCCTTCTTATCTAGTGGTCCTCCTTTTTCCCCAAATCCATAATAATTCTCACATCCAACTTCTGGTAATTTTTCTATCTTATACCAGTCTTCTTTATGATAACTAGGAAATTCTTCAGTAAATATTTGAAATCCAAATCCATCTTTAAAGATAATTTGGCCTTTTTCCTTGTTTATCTCGGTAACAAGAAATACAATTGATCCTGATTCCTGGCTAATTGTAATTTTCTCTTTCTCTTCCGTTGTTACTAAAGCTGGAGGGTTTTTACTTTCAAGTATAATTGCATCAGTTTGTGGAATATCTGATAAATTCTTAGAAATTCGAATATTTATAATTCCATTAGCTACAGATTTGATCTGCAATTCCCCATCCTCTAAGGATGCCTCAAAATCATATTTACGAGCTTTACTGGAAACCATATTATTCATTTTTTTCCATTTTGATTCATCTTTAGGCAAAACCACCTTATTATACTCTAACATTTTCTTTCTGAAGACATTATTTATTGCGAATTTTACCAACCAAAATGGAATTTTTCCAACAATATCTGAAGACATTAATTGTACAATTGGCTAAGAATTCAAAAATTTATCTAGAGAAAACTGAATTTAAGTGAAAATATATACTAATAATCCTATCAAAAATGCGGTAAGAGTAATTGACGCTGCTGTAAATGAGCTTGCGGGAAGAATTCTCAGATCAATTGTGAATTTAGGGTAAAATGGAGCTAAAGGTTTCATTTTACCAGACAACAAGTCCAACAGAAAATGCCCTAAATAGCAACAAGAAGCAAGAATTGCTAGTTCAGGGTATGGTCCTTTTATCCCAAATATAAGATAACTTATTCCCCCCACAACTAACACTCCAAAGGGTTCATGTAACCAAGTATGATAAATGAAATCATCTCTTTCATCAAGTGTTGTGAAATACACTTTGATTAATTTTGGAATATTCCAAATTTTGATTCCTTTGAAATTTTTTCGATAGTAAAAAACATGGTCGTAGTCTACAAGAATTCCAAAAACAAACATAACAATAAGAAGTAACCAAATAGGAATATCCTGATAGAATTGAACAAATATCAGCCCAATTAGAACAGAAACGCTACCATGAGTAACAGCATCCATTATGCACTTCAATTAAATGATATTTAAAAAATTTTATGATAACTTATCGTCATGTAGTCATGTTAAAGGGAGAGAGAATCAACTTGAATGTATGAAGAAAATCAGATATTACGGGGGCTTTTATAGGAAAATATTAATGAATCTGTGATGACGCAAGTCTTGCGAGTGGAGTGTATAGAGCTACCCTTCCACCCTACTTTGAGCAAGCTGTGCCATCAAGTAAAGAACCTTTATAATCGAGCGAACTATCTGATCAAAACCTCTCTCAAGAAGCAGAATAAACTCCTGGGTTATTATGACCTTAACACCTTTCTCAGAATGGAACAGTGTTACAGAGTTCTTCCAGCTCACACTGCTCAACACACCCTCAAACTCCTCTGTAGGAATTGGAAAGCTTACTTTCAAGCGCTCAAGGAGTGGAAGAAGAATCCCAACTTATTCTTCTCTATACCTCGGCCTCCCAACTACAAACCAAAGGATGGAGAAGTGGTAGCTATCTTTTCTAATCAACAAGCTAGGATTAGGAATGGGTGGTTAGTGTTACCCAAAAAAGTGGGATATTATTACAAGACTAGATTAACTGTTAGCACCAAACTGCGAGAGGTGAGAATCATCCCTAGACGAGTGGGGTATACCATCGAACTGGTTTATCTCAAAACCATACCAGATATCAAGAAGAACGCTAAACGCAAAGGAGCTATCGATTTAGGGGGTGTCAATCTCGTGACCTTTGTGGATAACCTTGGCAATCAACCAATTGTTATCAAGGATCACGGAAAAGGAATCAAAAGTATCATCCAATATAATATGAAAAAACAAAAACAATTAAGAGAAAAGTATGTGCAACAGCAGAAGAAGAATTTGAAAAAGCAGCAAAGGTTAGTCTATGGGCAAAGCTATTATCGTTCTCGGGAGCGATACCGCAAGAAACTCAAGAATGCCCTGCATCATCTGACCAAGTATTTAGTAGATTTATGGGTAGATCGAAATTTACATGAAGTAGTTATCGGTTATAACCCTAATTGGAAACAACAAGTAAATTTAGGGAAAAAAGTTACTCAGATGTTTGTGACAATCCCTTTCTTGAAGATCATCAACCAACTGAAGTATAAGGGAGAAGAGTGTGGAATACAGGTCGAACTTGTCCCTGAAAATTATCCCTCTAAGAGTAGTTTCCTCGATAATGAATTTCCTCAAAAGAGAGTAAAGTATGCTGGTAAGCGTTCCCCTCGAGGTCTGTTTACCTCTGCTCAAGGTTATAAAATCAATGCTGATGTTAATGCTGCGTATAATATTCTAGTTAAAAGCGATCCGGAAGCTCTTCCTACAAGAGGAGTGAACGGGGTAGGAGGGTACGTGATGTACCCACGTAGAGTGTGCGTAGACCCACCAGGAATGACACACACATCGTCTATAAAACAAGCTCAACCTTGTCTGGTTAAGATGCCAACATGACAAAAACTCATCATCAATCAACCTTTTCTCAAAGTTTATTTAAAAGGAAGGCAATATTATTTTAATGGATTGCAGTACGTTTGATAAAATCATATCTACACCTTCTTTAGGAGATTCAGCTAGACGGGATGCACTTCAAGATCTAATAAAAAACGGCTGCTTAACTTCTCTCTTTGGGCATGCTCAAACCTCTTCAAGGATTGATTGGGTGAGAAATTATTCACTTTTAGCTCTTACTAAATTTGCTTCAGTTAATACAGCTGCTGAGGAAGTCGCCATTACTTTACAAGACGATGAAGTGCTTCTAGATTATTCATTAGACAAGGAAAAACTAAAACTAAAAGCTGCAAAATTACTTTTTCTTTTCATAACTCTTGAAAATAAACCAAGAAAGTTCAAAAAAATTGCTCTAATGGGGTTGATAGTTGGAGAACATTGGGACTTTTGTTATGAACTGGAAGCGGATCCAAATATAGAAGAGTGGATTCAACGTACTATTCAATCAGCTCTTAAAACAAAAAAATAAAGAAAAAAAAGGCTATTAGATGACTAATTGTGCCTTTTCCTTTGTGAGTTGTTCAGCTTCAGTTGCAGCCTCTTTAAAAATTGATATTTGGAATCTATTATGGAAGGGTGATATTTTTGAAGCCCATTCAGAAATTTTGTAAAAAGGTTTAGCCATGAAACGGAACCCTTTTACCATTTCTGTTGCCGTCTTTAGTTCTCCTAACGTGTTGTCATCAAAAGCTCCAAACCAACTTGCGATGAAAGCATAAAGATACAACCCAAATATTGTTCCTATTAGCAAAATCACAACTGAAGTGATGATTTCTCCTTGCCAAATTAATTGGAATAATCCTTCAAGGATGCCAAATAGAATTGCAGCTGAAATCAAGGGAGCGATAATTCCTTGCCAATAAAGATCCTTCCATTTGAATTTGAAATAATCATTCCTCCTAATCTGCCACCACATAAAGATGTTCTTAATAATTAAAGCAGGGAAGTAAGCAAACATAATAGCAATCATAGGAGAGCCAAACGTTGCTGCAAACCACCCATTGAGAGGTATAAATACAGCCAGTAAACTAGCTCGTATTACTTGTTCTATCACCCAGCTTATAGCTGCCCAACCTGGTCTGTCTGACCCAGCGAAAAGCCAATCTCCTAGCCATGAGAAATATCCAATTGAGTGAAAGAATAAGAACCAGATGATTAAAGTACCAGCACTTGCCCATTCAGCACCTGCTCCACCTGCTATGAATCTCCATCCAATAGCCGCAAGGGCAGCGACAAGATACCAATCAAAGTACGCACTCCATTTAAGAGAACTGACTGTATAATATCTCGTTAATACTGGTTTCTTTGCATGGTAGGATTCAGATATTGCAGGTAAGAAACCTTGAGCAAAAAGACCTACTAGCATTACAATCATTGCAAAGTTCCAAGCTATTGAGAAGAAACCTTGTTGTTGCGTGTAATTTGGTAAGAATTTTGATAATAGGAACAACTGAATAAACCAGCCTAAAGGTGGCAATATTGCTCCCATCATCCATTTCACACCAAATTTTAATGCCTCTTTAATTTCTGCCTTCGTAAAATCAATTCTGAAGATCGTTTTCAATGAGAATCCTAATTTCTTAAAGAAGAGCAACCCAACAAAAAACGATACAATTTGAATAACATAGAATCCAACACTATACCCAATAGCACCCGCTAATCCATCACCAAACATTGGGTTTCTTCCTAATGTATATCTGAATAATACAATAATTCCATATTGGATTGTTATATTGAAGACTGCATAGAGTAGCAAATTCAATATTTGATAGATGTCTATCCGGTTCATTGCTTGGAAGAGATACATAAATACTAGAAAGAACGCAGGCCATTGGAAAAATGCGTGTGTAACAAAAAGCCATGACATATGAGCTAAGAATGTGTGTGGGAATACAATTGAACCAATAAATGAAATTATGAATAATTGAGCAATCCCTGACAGCATTTGGAACCAAACAAACAATTGTACATATTTGATTGCTTGCTCAGGTCGTTTTACTCTATGTTCACTGAAGAACTTTACAAGAATAACGGAAGTACCTAAGTCAAAGAATAACCATAGCGCTTCAAAGAATCTAATTGTAAAATCGTAAAATCCTGCCGCTTGAGGACTTGGAAGAATAATTAATGGAAAAACTAATGCTGACATAACTACATTTGGTAGGATGATGAGAAGTCCTGCAAATAACTGCACCAAAAATCCACCCAATTGTCTATGCATACCAACTTCTTCCCATCCTTCAGCTTTCTCCTCTTCTTTACTCATTTCTTGTAGATCGCTTTTCTTAATTGGATTTTTCTTCGCATATTTCTTTGCAAAAATGAAACCAACTATTGTAGCGATACTTGTCAATAGAACAGCTACTCCCAGAATTATAGTTTCTTTTGTATGAGGAACTGGAGAATAATCCCAGTTAGCATAACTTTTGACCGGATCTCCGATTGATGATTTCATAGTTAAATATAACATATAATTGAAAAAAGGCCATTCAACTAACTCTTTGTTGAAATCCATACTTGGGAAGAAATTTAATGCGAAATGTTTGTCATTTCCTGATGTAGTTATTAGTGCTAGATTGGGATCATCACTTATATCTGAAGTTTCAATAAGTGTAGTTCCTTCAAGCTGGATATTAGTATAGTTCGTAATAGTAGGAACAGAATTCCATTGAATGTTTTCTATGATGGGATGAGGATCTCCAACAAATGTTTCAGATATCGGAACAGGTAAAGAATAATTCCCACTAGTAATTGTTCCGTTTATACTTGAAGCTAATCCTAGAGAAGTTAACAATGTAGCATTGGAAGCGAGATTTGTGTAGATAAATACCGCAATGCCACCAGGAAAAGCTCCCAACAAATTGATCTCTGCTGTAGTAGGAGTATAATCTAGAATAACAATACTATCATAACCACTAATGTCAGATCCAATTGTATCACTCTCTGTAATCACAAACATTGGATCCAGAGATAATCTTGTAAGTAGAGCTTCTTCGATGTCTTCGCCTACTACCAGAACGTCTATTGATGTCTGTGCTTGAATTTGTGTGGTAACAATACTCAAGGTAAGGACAGATAAAAGACAAAGAAGCATTAATAGAATGAATTTCTTCTTCATAATAATACCATATTCAAGCACCATCTCTAACTAGTATATATTTCTTATTAACAAAAATTGTGCATATCTGCTCTAATTTGAGAGATTCTCTTTTATGGTGAGTAATCAACTACATATCCTTCTGCTTCTAGAAAATCTTTATAGCTAGTAAGAATCGCATTTCTAAGAAATGCTACAGTTTCTGCATTAAGAGAATAAACCATTATTTCTTTTAGTGTTAAGAAGAGTTTTATCAAAATCTCATCAAAAGCTTTCATTCTTTCATTTGCATGAATAAATCTGAATTCATTTATTGGACGGACTTTCTCTTTTTCCCACTCTCTGCATGTCTGTTTTAAAACCGCCTCAATTCCAGTTCTATTCGTGCTTGGCATAGCATTCATAACACATTCAAGGAGTTTTTCAAAAATCTCCAACTGTCCTTTATTGAGCATAATCTTTCTTGAATTAATCATAATCGCATTGAGTTTTCCTTGATCAAGCTCAAAACTTATACTCATTGTTTAATAAATTTGCTTGCTCATCTATAAATATTTTCAAACTAAATGCTATTTCACAAAAAAAAATTGGCAATTAACTAGATATCACATCACAAAAAGACTTTATAAATTACAAGCGCCTATCCTATTGTATGACCGTTCATTTTCCCAGACCAGGTGATTACTCTGCAGAAATCTTTGCTCTGGTGAACAAACGACTAGAAAAGGGGGATATTAACCAAGTTATTATCGCTACAACCTCAGGAAAAACTGCTTTAAAAGCAGTTAAGGCCTTTGCAGGAGTTAAGTTAATAGCCGTCACTCATCAAGCTGGATTTCGAGAACCTGGTGAAATGGAAATTCCTGTTGAAGCAATTTTAGAACTTGAATCTAAAGATGTAAAGGTTGTAACTGCTACTCATGCTTTAGCTGGTGTTGATAGAGCAGTTAGGAAAAAACATGGTACGTGGTTGACCGCTGAAATTATGGCTGAAACTCTAAGAATATTTGGTCAAGGTACTAAGGTCTGTGCAGAAATTGTTGTTATGGCAGCAGATGCTGGTGTCATTTCCATGAATGATGTAATCGTTATTGCAGGAACTGGAAGAGGAGCTGATACTGCATGGGTTGTAACCCCAGCTCATTCTAATACTTTTTTCCACATGAAAATGAAAGAATTGTTGTGTAAACCAGAATGAATCAGTTGGCGTGAAGAAATGGAGTTTAACACCACTCAAATAGATTGGATACGTGACCTAGTTGCTCTCCTAGTTATTATTGTAACAGTGAACTCTATTTTCTTGCTTAAAGTATTAGGATTTAAAAGGTGGCAGATTAGAAAGATAGGGCATATAATTTTGCATGCAGTTGTAGCGTTCTTTCCATATTTCTTCGATAATCTATTTGATATTTATGTGTCAGTACTATTAGCTCTAGGACTTTTCCTTATTCTTTCAGCTATACCACAAGTTCAGTATCTTCAGAGAATATTCAAGATGTGTTCAAGAGAGGAAACTAATCCGTGGGAGTTGTTTTTTAATTCAATATTTACTGGTATTACACTCTTAGTCCTTCTTTGGTTCTTTAAAGATCAAGATCTTTTGTTTGTTTTTACAGCTTCATACCTAACAATGAGCTTAGGAGATGGATTGGGAGAAATGATAGGGAGACCTTTTGGTAAAATTAAATATAAAATATTTTCAGAGAAAAGTTTGGAGGGTTCTCTTGCAGTCTTTGCAGGAACAGTTATTGCCGTTACAATTTCTCTCGCAGTTAACTCAATGATTATGTTACCTGGAGTATGGTGGAAAATTCTTGTAACCGGTGTAGTCGGAGCAGTTATTGAAGCTTTAAGTTTCAAATTCCTTGATAATGCTACACTTCCAGGTATTATTGCACTAATGCTCTATTTATTCTTCGTTTTGTGATTATGCAATTTTCTTAGCTTTAAGAAGATAGGTTGATTTTGTCAATCTCTCCCATTCTACAGTAAAATTATATTTCTTACACATTTCTTCAAGACTTTGAGGTGAAAGGAATTTGCTTCCAAAGAGTAAAATTTTTTCAAATAGAATAATAAAGAATGTTCTCCAATGCTTAGGATCAAATTCTCTGACTATCAAAAGACCTTGTGAGCTTAGTATTTTAGAACATTGTTCAATTGTTTCATTTTGCATTTTTATGTGGTGTAAAGTGTCATTTGCAAAAATTTGGGGAATTGAATCTTTGCGAAAAGGTAAAGTTTCCCCTACACCTTGCACAAGCATAATGCTTGCCGATTTCCTCTTAGCTTGACTTAACATTTCAAAAGACCTATCTATAAGAATACACCCATTTACATGAGACTCAAACATAACAGCTACTCTACCTGTACCTCCACCTAAATCTAAAATTGGTTTGTCTTCGACTAAAGTAATGCTACCTAAAATGGTACTAAGGTCAAAGGGAGGGATGATTTTATCATAGCTTTTAGCGATCCTAGAAAATAGATCCATAAGTTCTAAAAAAAGAACTTACATATAAATAAATGTAAAAAAAGGAAGTGAAGTTTAGCAAACCTCTGTTGGCCATTCTTCATCTTTATACCAGTAGGGTTTTCTTATCATTCCAAAGGCATTATGAGCTGCAACTGCTCCTTGAGCTACTGCAATAACAATTAATTGATATTTTGAAGCTATATCTCCTATGGCAAAAACACCTGGAACATTTGTTCTCATCTCTCTATCTACAAGGATATATTTTCCATCTGTTTCCAATCCAATGTCTTCAAAAATCTCTAAGCTTGTTTTTAGACCAACAGCTAGAACACATTTATCAACTTCTACAACTTTTTCTTCTTTTGTTTTAACTTGTTCAAGTACTGCTCTTTCTAAGTTTTCTTCACCCTCTAAAGCTTTTAACTGATGTGAGTAGATTATTTCTGCTAAATTGTTGTCTACGATTTCCTGAACTGTTGTTTCAGCTGCTCTGAAGCTATCTCTTCTATGACATAGATAGATCTTTTTAGCAATGCCAGCTATAGTTCTAACAGCATCAATTGCTGTATCTCCTCCACCAACAACTATGACAGTACTTCCTTTGAAGCGATTAGGATCTGTAACGAAGTTGTACAATCCTCTATCTTTTCGTTTGAACTTGTTTTCTCCTGGAACGCCTAATTCTGCGGGTCTTGAACCTGTAGCAATAACTAGACTTCTGAAATTATAGCGGTTTTCATTTGTTATAATAGTAAGAACATCATCCTTTTTCTCAACTTTAATAACTCTTTCATCAATAATTTCTGCGTTCACTTCTTGACTTTGAATAACAAATTCATCAATTAATCTCTTTGCTAGAATACTGGGGGCTCCTGGATAATTTTCAACTATTTTTCGACCATAAAGTGTAGTAACTATACCACCCAACCTGCCTCCTTCAAAAACAGTCACTTTAAGACCTTTATAGGCAGCAATGATGGCTGTGCCCATACCGCCTACTCCTCCACCTATGATCCCAAGATCTCCATGAAACATATCGTCTGATGACATAAGAGTTGAAAATCGTTCATATTAATAATCTTTATGAACTAGACATGTTTGGAACAAAAAAAATAATAACCTTGTAGAGTTATATTTCCTCTAATATTTGAGAAGTGGTAGTATTGGAATACAAATATGCGCAGAATTTGGAACTTAATAATGATTCTCCTATTTGTATTTTAATCTTTCATGGACTATCTGGTACTCCTTTTGAGATGAAACATCTAGCGGAATCGTTTTCGAAACGAGGATATGATGTATTTGTACCAATAATACCCTATCATGGAATGTCTTTTGACCATCTTCTTCAGCTAAATGACCCCACAGAACTTTATGAATGGGGAAAGGAACTAATTTTTCAAAAAAAGCAAGAATATGATAAGCTTATTGTTCTTGGTTTCTCTTTAGGAGCAGGAATGACTTTTGTAGCTGAAACTAGTAATCCGACAGCTGATGCTTATATTGGGATAAGCACTGGTGGAATATTCTCGTGGATGTTAAGATTGTTCTCATTTGTTTATAGGTTCATTAAAATTAAATCAATACCTTTTTCTTTGCCAAGTAACTACGACAAATCGTTAGTTGATAACGATTATTTAGAATGGAAAATGGAAAATATGAATAGAATGCCAATGAGCGTTTTGGTACATGCGGTTCGTCAATCCAAGCATTTGAAGAAGGTAGTTAAGAAACTAGTTACGCCTGTTTTAATCATTAATGGAGTCAATGACTTGACAACTAGTAAGAAAGCTACTACTTATGTTGTTAAGAATGCTTCTTCAAAAATTAGGAAAGGATTTCTTGTAAAGGATGGTGGTCATTTGCTTCTGAATACTGGATTTTTTGATATAATTTTTGAAGAAATAATCACTTTCATACATCAAATTCTGGAAAATAATCAAATAGAAGTTGAATATCTAGGAGAACTCTCTTTAAACTGAGTAAATTTCAGTTTTCAAGGAATTTTTCTTACTTTGTGTTAAACCTAACACAAGAATAGTTAATACTTTTCAAATAGTATACTTTAGCTAATATACTGGGATATGAATAGTTATGTACAGTAAAAAAATCATAGTAATTGCAAGTACTAGTTTGTGTGGTGTTCTTGTTATAACAGGTCTTTTGATTTCTCTACCTTATATTATGAATCCAAGGGAAAAAATAGGTTTTTATCCAAATCCTCTAATAGATGGGACAGCATCTACTTTCCAAATTAGTGGAACAGTTAGTACTTCATTTGGTTCTTATTCTCCTCTTCATATTGAATTTACACCCAATATAAAACCCACAAAAATTAGTAATAATTTGGGAAATGTGGACATACAAGGTTTAACCGTTACAACTCAAATGAAAGAATTCTTAGAAACGTTTGGTTTTGTGATTGTCGATGAAGGTTATGAGGATATCTATCAAATTTATGATGAAAAAGAAATTCCTAAGTTTATAACTACTGATTTATGTTTACATGCTTATCATGTTTTATATGATATAAGTTTAAGAATTTTAGAAGGGGAAAGGTTCTTCTTTGATTTCGAAACTATGTTACTAGCTCTTCGAGATGCTCAAATTGCTCTTAATTCAACTGTTTCAGAAATTTCTATTCAAGAAGCATTAAACAACAACATTGCTTATCTCTCTGTCATGCTTTATCTTCTGAATGAGACTAATACAATTCCTGTAGAAGTT
>DXJF01000123.1 GCA_019057375.1 Candidatus Heimdallarchaeota archaeon | reverse complement strand
AGAGGAACTCAGTTATCAAACTGTTGTAATGGGTGATGTAGTCAGAGCAAAAGTAGTAGAGGAAGGATTTGAACTTACTCCTGAGATGAGCAGAAAATACATGATCAAGCTAAGAGAAGATCATGGAGAGACAGCTGTAGCCCATCTTACTTGTATAGCTATCGAAGATTTGAAACAACAAGGTATTCACAATATAATCATTGATGGGATCAGAAGTCAAGCCGAAGTTACGCATTTCAAGAATCAGCTTAATAATGATTTCCTGATTGTTGCAATACATGTAGATCCAAGACTAAGATATGGTCGACTTAAATTGAGAGGGAGGAAAGATGCTCCCCAAACTGAAAAAGATTTTAGGTTAAGAGATGAAGACGAATTAAAACTTGGATTAGGAGAAACTATCGCTTTTTCAAATTATGTAATTCCAAATAATAATGCTCTAGAATCTTTTAGAGAACAGTCATTAAGTCTTCTTGAAGAATTGAACAAAAGGGTGAAATAATGCAAATTAAGTTAAGTTTGCGAGTTCCTCTTTATTCCACTGAAAATGAAAGCAAAGTTATGATATGTATCGAGAATTTACTTGGTGTTCAACCTGAACTCAAGCGTATTGATGATGCAGAAATCACTTATCTTATTGCTGAAAACCTTCCAATTGATGTTTTGAAAAGATTGTTCAATCACATAAGGCAAAATTTTATACTAGATTCTGTCAGGCAATGTATGAAACGTGATTATTACTCTAATTCTTTAGTTGTCCCTCTACACAAACAAGCACTTTTTACTAATAAAATTGCTTTTACTACTGAAGGTACATCGTCACCTTTAGGAAATGTTGAATTAATTATTCAACCTGATAATTGTGATAAATTCTTGGACTGGTTTGTACCTAAAACAGAAGATGGGAAAGAATTGTCCCCCAGAAAATTTTCAGAAATCTCTACTCTTTAGGTTTTAATCTAATTCTTAATCCATCCTCCGCAAACTCACAGTTTGTGAATATTTCTCTAGAATCATTCAAAGATTCCTCCAAATTCTTGTGAAGTTCAGAGATATGCGTCATTATCAATCGTCTTGCTTTTGCTTTTTTTGCAACTTGAGCCGCATCAATACAAGTAGAATGAAGATGTTTCCTTGCTCTTTCTTCTTCATAACGGGGGTAGGTTGCATCATGAATCAAGAGATCGGCATTTTTTGCAAATTCAATTACTTTCTCATCAAAAGGAGTATCACCTGTAATGACAATTTTAAGGTTTTTTTCCTCTACTTTGTCTAGAACATCAGAGGGAGAAATAATCTTTCCATCTATTTCAACAGAAATACCATTCTGAAGCTTTTTCCACATTTCTCCACGTGGAACATTCATTTCTGTTGCTTTTTTAACATTAAATTTACTCCGTTTTGGCTTAGTAACTAACCTATAACCAAAACTAGTATCTGAATGAGTAATAGGAAACGAATCTAAAATAAAATCCTTATTCTCTAAAACATTTCCACCAGAAGTTTCTATTATTTTAACTTCATAATCTGGCTTAAATCTATAGGCTAAAAATAGAAGAGAAACAAAAGTTGAAGTCCAAGCTGGTCCTATAATAGTGATTGGTGTTTTAATATTGCGAAAATTCCTTGTTGTAAGTAATCCCATAAGTCCTAGTGTATGATCAGAATGGAGATGAGTAAGAATTATTGTTAATTTAGTAAACTTAATTTTTTGATCAATCATCTGGTATTGTGTTGCTTCCCCTACGTCAAAGAGAAGAGTATGACTCTTGTATTTTACAACTATTGCACTCTGTTTTCTGGTCGATTGAGGAGGAGCCGAAGAGGTTCCTAGAAAAATTATGGACATCTCATTTGACATTCGATCACTTTAAGACAAGAATTCTTCTAGTTAACGATTTATGTATGAATGTATCTATTAGTGTTACTATCTGATAATCAGTTTTTTCGACAATTGTTTCAGGTTCGAGAGAAGAAGGGGTACAATAGACAAGATGTCTGTTTTTCTTCAAATACTCTTTTGACTCAATTAGAAAGTCATAGGTTAATTGTGTAACTTTTTCTCCATGAGTAGATGACTGCAACGAATATGGAGGATCAGTTGCAACTGCATGAAAGAATTTTATGGGGATGTTTCGAGAATCTCCTTGAAGAAGTTCATAATTTGATTGTTTGAATTGTTTCATGTTTCTAACTGACCCCTTGACAGCATTAGAATCCAAATCTGTACCTATTGCATAAGCGCCCAAAAATGACGCTTCTAAAAGGAAACCTCCACCTCCACAGAAAGGGTCAAAAAAGATTTCACCTCTTCTTATTCTAGACAGATTTACTAAAGCTCTAGCATAATCAGTTCTCATTGCTCCTGGTCTGAAAAAATCTCTCTTGCCAGGCTCTCTAATCGAATATTTCTTGCGATTAATTGACCATATTTCTAAACCTAAGAAGAATCGGTTTTTTATTAGAATTGTCCGAAAAGTATAATCTGGGGATTTCAAATCAACCTCAAGTTTATTTTCTTCAAACTTCTTGTAGATATGATTTCCCAAATCTCTTTCTAGATCCATTGTTTTAAGTCTAATTTCCTTTTTACCAATTCTTGTTACTCTTGAACAAAAAGTAGATCCAGTTTTTGGTTCTGATATTTCATATGAGTTTTGAAAGACTATTTTGTCATCATCAATCTCTCCAACATCTGTTAACTCAAGAAGTGAATGAACAAAAGCACATCTACTTACTGCATAGATAGGATTATCGTTTGTTTCAAAAATAACTGCTTGAGAGTTTACTTCCACTACCTTATATACCACATTTTCTGCTTCTAATACTGCATATAGCTCTTCATACCCTATAGGTTGAAAATGACCACAGATATGTGCTAGATATTTTTTCATAGAAATTTTTCTCCAATAAAGTTACTAATCAGAGAACTAATATCAATTTGCTCTATATCTTTTCTTGGTACAGTGTTTGTCGATAGAATAGTATCGACACCAATATCATACATTTTCTTGAAAACCTCAGAATCGGAGAGCCCATGAACAACTATGAACTTAAGACTAGAAGGTTTTTTATCAAGTAGAAGCTTACTTGCTTTGATGGCTGTGCCCCCAGAAGTGATTACATCATCAAAAAGAATGATAGTTTTTGATTCACAATCAAAATCAGCTTCATTGAACTGAACTTCATGACTTTGGGGATCTCTATATTTTTCCAATATGAAACTCGATAATGAAAGTTCCTTGGATAACGTATTAATGTCTTCTTGACTACCTTTATCAGGTCCAACGATAATCCATTCTTCGTTAATTTTATCCTTTAAGAAATCAGAAATTGCTGGAAGAGCACTAAGATTATACTTCTCCAAAGTTTCTGTTGTTTTATGAAATACTTCACGATTATGAACGTTAATTGTAATAAGTGAATCTAGTCCTGCTTGCTGAAGTAAATCCATTGTTATAGTATGTGACACAACTTCTCCATCTAATCTTCTTCTATCAGCTCTAGCATAACAGAGATAAGGAACTACTGCAATTACTTTGTCAGCTCCCAGTTCTTTTAATGTATTAGTTAAAAAAATTAGTTCAAGTAACCTTTTTTCTTGATTAGGGTAGGTTGTTTGGACAATAATTACATCTTCCTTCTCAAGATTCCCCTCAATTTTAAAATAGGTTTCACCATCTGTAAAGTATTTGTAAGATATATCTAACAGTTTCAGATTCAATTGTTCAGATATCTTTTGAGCAAGTTGTTCTGATTTGGGACCTGCAAGTATTTTCATATTACCCATGCAATTATAATCAGTTGGAAATTAAAGCCTTTTCATTTTAATTAAATGTAGAATTTGTGAGTGTCGCACAGAAAGTTTGACCAAAAACATATCTTTATTAACGTCAGTAAACCTTATCAATTGAAAATACTCTTATCTATAATTTGTGATATTTATGGGGTCTGGAACTCAACCTAAAGCCAAGAAAAAGGCCAAGCCTAAAGCTAAAAAAGATGCACTATTGGACATTGAATTTAGTGATACTAGTGAAATTTCTGTACCTCCTCGTTTAATTGATCAAGTAATTGGTCAAGAAAATGCAACTGAAATTATCAAAAAAGCTGCCTTACAAAGAAGACATGTTCTTCTGATTGGAGAACCAGGTACAGGTAAAAGCATGCTTGGTCAAGCAATGGCAGAGCTTCTTCCTAAAGAGGAGCTTGTTGATGTTTTATGTATAGCTAACCCTAAATATCCAAACCAACCACGTGTTGCTACTCTTCCAGCAGGTCATGGTGCGAGAAAAGTTGAAATGGATGCTGAGCTTGCTAGAAAGAGCGGAAATAAGAGATTCATTATTTCTATTGCAATATTACTTGCAATAATTGGTTATGCTTTGATAGCTACTGCTGGTAATCCTGCTAGTCAACCCCAGACTCTTTTGATGGCTATGTTTGTAGGATTTTTCATTTTCTTTATGCTTAATCAATCCAGATCTAAAAGCGAAATGCTTGTACCAAAATTATTGGTAGATAATAGTAAAAAGGATAAAGCACCCTTTAATGATGCTACTGGATCACATGCTGGAGCTCTCCTTGGTGATGTTAGACATGATCCTTTCCAATCTGGAGGATTAGGAACTCCACCTCACGAACGTGTAGAAAGTGGTTTAATTCACAAATCTAATCTTGGTGTTCTCTACAGTGATGAGATAGGGACTCTTGAAATGAGAACTCAGCAAAAACTACTTACAGCCATGCAAGAGGGTAAGCTGCAAATTACTGGTCAATCAGAACTTAGTAGTGGGGCAATGGTTAGAAGCGACCCTGTTCCGTGTAATTTTGTTTTAATTGCTGCTGGTAATATCGAAACTACTCGTAACATGCATCCTGCGTTGAGATCAAGGATTCAAGGATCTGGCTATGAGGTTTATATGACTGATACTATGAAAGATACTCCTGAAAACAGACGGAAGCTAGCTCGTTTTTGTGCGCAGGAGATTGTAAAAGATCGAAGAATTCCTCACTTCAAACATGAGGCAGTTGAAGAAATAATCTATGAAGCTCAACGAAGAGCTGACAAGAAAGACCATCTTACTTTACGATTACGAGAATTAGGAGGATTAATTAGAGCTGCAGGCGACTTAGCCAAAGAAAATGGAGAGGATTTAGTATCTGCTGAGACACTTAGAAATGCCAAGGTTATTGCAAGAACTTTGGAAAATCAAATGAGTGATTCTTATGCCGATTCAAGAAAACTCTACAAAATCTTTGAAACTGATGATGCCAAAGTTGGAAGAGTAAATGGCCTTGCTGTCATCAATCAAAGATCAGGTATTGTTATGCCTATAGAAGCAGAAGTTGTTCCAGCTTTCAGTAGAAGAGAAGGAAAAATCATTGCGACAGGTCAATTACGAATTATTGCTAGAGAAGCTGTACAGAATGTTTCAGCAATTGTAAAGAAGTATGTCGGTAAAGATATTTCAGACTTTGATTACCACATTCAATTTGTTGGTTCTTATTCTGGTGTCGAAGGAGATTCAGCTTCTATTTCAATAGCTGTTTCTATCATATCAGCTCTAGAGAAAGCACCAATTAGGCAGGATACTGCTATGACTGGTAGTTTAACAGTTAGAGGAATAGTTATTCCAGTTGGTGGAGTTACTGCAAAAATTGAAGCTGCAACTGAAGCTGGAATAAAGCGAGTCATTGTACCAATTCAAAATATAGATGATGTTAAGTTAGAAGAAAGGTATAAAGGAATGGTGGAAATCATCCCAGTAACAAACTTTCACGAAGTACTTCGAAATGCCCTTCCAAAGGAATTTAGCTATATTGCTAAGAAGTATGAAGACTTAGCTTTAGAACATTCAGCACTTAACACTGATAAGAAGAAATGAGCCGAAATGACAACTTCAGGTTTTTACCATTATTATTGTGGGATTACTGCACAACCAAATGATGAAGGTCAGTATGAAGACTTAGGAGAATTCGATCTTCATCTAAACATGGTACAAAAAGAAATTGCAGAGAAAGAACCTAAAAGACGACCTCGATTAGAAACAACCTTTTTTTACGAAGATTGGATAGAAATTCAATTTCTTTTCAGAGCTTCTTACAGGGATGGAACTGAGGATATTCACAGATTCATTGATTTGGTAAAAGAGGAACTGGAAGGACAATTAAACATATTGATTGTAGATTTTACTATTGAATCAATTGCTTAAAAAATTCAATCTTTTATTTGAAAACTATATTGAGCTTAGTTTCACATTTATTACAATTTCCTTGTAAAGAGATTCTCCTTACTTCTGTTGCTGAAGCTCCTCTATGAATAAGCAATTCTCCACATTTTGGACAATAAGTATGTGATGCTTCATGATCAGGTACATTGTTTAAATAAACAAACTCTAAGCCTACGTCCTTAGCTATTTGATAACATTTCTCTAATAATTCTGTAGTTGTAGGTTGTACTTCTTTAAGTCTATGAGCAGGGAGCAATCTATCTAAGTGTAGCGGAACAGATACTGAAAGTTCTTCTTTTATCCATTCGGCTAGTTCTCTAGTTTGTTCTTCAGTATTCTCAAGTGCTCCATGGATAACGAAATTTAGTTCGAGAAGCTTTTCCTCTTCATAAATCAACTTGATAATCTTCTTAATTTCTTTGAAAGTACCTGCATGACACTTTTGTTGATACCCGGTATCAGTAACTGACTTTATGTCAATAATAACCGCATCAACATACTCAAGAATCTCCTTAACAGGTTCTTCATTGAAATATGCATTGGTTCTCAATAACACTTTCAGATTTCTCTGTTGAGCAAGAATCGCTGTATCACGAACCCATTCAAAAGATATTAGTGGTTCAGCTTCACCAAAAGCCATAACTTTAGAACCTGATGCCACCCCAAACATTGCAGCTTGATCAGGAGCTAGTTTTTTTGCACTAGTTTGAGCTGGATCAACCCCAATCTTATCAGGCATTACACAATAATCACAATCAAGATTACAATTGTAAGTAGAAAATGTTTGTGCTCTTGAATTTGGATGAAAATGAAAAACATGTTGTTTTTCAATCATATCTATCTTCATATCTGTATATCCATAAGTTAGAGAATGCATTTTCCCTTCAAGATTTATACGCGAAGAACATTTACCTTTCTCTCCAACTAGCAAAGTACATTCTATGGGGCATAAGCGACATAGGATTACTTGATTTTCTTCATCAAGTACATCGTAATATTCAGCTTCGTGCAGTGGAGACTGTGACATTAATTTCATGATATTTTTTGAACTTCATTATTAAATCTTATTAAACTAACATCTTTATTTTGAGAATTTCCTCCTTAACATTTATCTATAAGTTGATGTTCGGTCTATTTCTTTTAATATTATTCCAGCACAAAGTATTTCAGATACTTCACTAATTTTCTATTAATGTGGACTCTTTTGAAAAGAGATACAATGACTGTTTGGCAACAAGTTGAATTAGAAAATCGTCTAGTACATTACAGAGAAATATTTCAGGGAAAACGTATTCCCCGATATAAACTGGCTCGATTATTCTATGTTCCTTTTAATGGTTACAAGGATAAAGATGAACTAATGAATATTCATGAACATTACTATCCAAAATTCAAGAAGTGGATAGTAGAGAAACAGCATCTTCCTCTTGAAGAAATCGAGAAAGAAATTGAAGAACTACACAAAGATGAGGATATCGAGAGCAATAATTATCTGGAGCTGAAACTAACTATTTTAAAAGATGTTCTTTCTTCATGTGAATTCTGTGAGAATAGATGTAGAGCTAATCGTGATGAAGGAGAGGTTGGGAAATGTGGAGTTGATGATAAAGCATACGTTAGCTCAGCTTTCATTCATATGGGGGAAGAAAGCCCTATTGTTCCTAGTGGAACAATATTCTTTTTGGGTTGTACTATGGATTGTCAGTTTTGTCAAAACTGGGATATAAGTCACGAATTTGGATTTGAGAGAATTAAGGGGAGAGGAACATCAGCTATTCAGCTTGCACAGCATTATTTCACTATGGTTAAACAGAATGCGAGGAATATCAATTTTGTTGGAGGAGAACCTACACCAAACTTACATGTGATTCTTGAATCTTTCAAACATGCACAAGTTGATGTCCCAATGTTGTGGAATAGTAACATGTATCTTACCGATATGAGCATGAAACTGATTGCAGATCTTTTTGATATTTGGCTTCCAGATATGAAATATTCCAACAAAGAATGTGCAACCAAGTACTCCAAAGCACCAAAATATTGGGAAGCTCTTCAAAGAAATATGAGAATGATTGAAGACAGAGGATCCGGCGAGTATATAATTCGTCACCTAGTTATGCCAAACCACACAAAGTGTTGTTCTATTCCCCTTTTGGATTGGATCAAAGAAAATCTTAATACACCACTTGTGAACATTATGGGTCAATATCATCCCGATTACATTGTTCTTCAAACGGATAGATTTCCTGAGATTAAGAGAAGAATTTCAACTACAGAAATGTATGAAGTTCGAAATCACGCCGATAAAATAGGTATATACTGGAAGAGTGTTTCTTAATCTTCTTTTTATTGGATACTCATATCCCACAATAACCGCTTTGTTGTTGATCTTTCCCATTTATTTAGAGCACTTCTTGCTGCTATTGTTTCAGAGAGGAATTTATGTTGGAAATCAGCTATAAAAGATATGAATTTCTCAATTTCAGTTATTTTGTCAAGTAATGCTTCAGATATATAAAATGTGATAGAAAATCCTGGTTCTGGTTCCTTTTGAACAATTCCTGTAGCTTCATAAAGTGCTACACTTAGTCGTTTAAGTAACATATCATCGAAAGGATCTCTAAGTTCAAAAATCATCGAAATCAGACTTGAATTTCTAGTTTTCTCGATAAACCCATTTTTAAGTGGAAATTGCTTCAAATCCATATCTCTACAATCTTTACAGATAACACAAGGATAGTTAATTTCTCTATGGGGGCAGATATACTTTTCAAGTTTCATAGCTTGCCTGATTTTTTCCTTATCTTCTAAAAACTCAGGTGAATGAGAACTCATACAAGTAATCAAAAGTGTTTTACTGTTTTATATTTACTGTTAGATGTAATCAAATTTCAAAAACATCTTCAGAAACCTTCTTCATCTCACCATTAGACCACTCAATTTTCTCTACAGCGAATGCCGAAAGAATTGAGGAAATAGTCTCTTTCAATTTCCAAAAATATCGGAAACTTTGTTCAGGTTTTTTCTTAAAAATTGTTTGTATTTCTTGATTGCCCTTCCTATAACTTTCCAACATCTTCATAGCTTTTTGTTTTGAACTTGTCCCCTTAAGTTCCTCTTTGAACAAAGATTGCCATCTCTCAGTTTTATTTTCCTTCTCTAAAACAAATTTAAGCTCTATTATCAGAAGTTCTAAATCAGCCCTCAGTTTCCAAAGTATGTCATTAATTTTACTACTAGATAAACTTGATAAATTGTCCAGTAAATCGTTAAATTTGTTTATATAATTGTTAATATCCTCTTCCAAATTTATTTCCAATTTATCTAGATTATTTACCATAGCATGCTTGAAATTTGAATTACATATAAAAAAATGGTGTTTGGAAACAAACGTTTAAATCAACTTAATTTCAATCAATTCATTGATGACAGTCCAAAATCATTTTGGTATAGATTTCATCATCAATGAAGATGAAATTTATCTAGATTCTGCAACCGTAGGAAGACTGCCTCAGTCCTCAGTATCAGTTATGGATGATTTTTATTCCAAACATGGAGGAGGGATTAGCAGGGGCACACATAAAATTGCAATCAATGCTAGTCGTTCACTAGAAAAATCTCGTTCAATTATCGGAGATATCTTCTCTGTTGACCAGTCACGTATATCTTTCCTACCATCAAGAGAAACTGCGTTGCTTAATGCACTTTTTTCTCAAAGTTTCGATAGGGAAAGTGAAATTATAACTAGTTCTCTTGATGATCATTCAGTAATAACACCACTATTGAATGTAAATAAATTCTTTGGAACACATCTCAACTTTACAGGAATTGAAGAAGAAATCGATTTAGTTTCTTCTATTCAAGCAAAGATTAATTCAAAAACAAAAGCAATCGTTCTGTCATCACTAACTCTTGGAATGGGGGTTCAAAGAGATTGGAAAAGTTTATCTCAATTAGCAATTGACAATGAATTATTGTTTATCTTAGACATGTCCAATGGTGTAGGCCATGCATCCTATAATTTTGATAAGATTTCTCCCCACATCATCATTTCATCTGGTGATATAGGAGCTCTTGGCCCTCATGGATCAGCATTTCAAATTATTTCAGGTGGAATTGAGAAAGAATTCAATCCAGTTTTAATAGGTGGAGGAGCTGTTGTTTCCGTAAATAAATCTGACTATAGATTATCATCAGCTCCAAATAAATATGAGCCAGGATCATTGAATATAGCCTCTATTTCTGGTTTAGCAAATAGTCTGCAACTATTATCAAATATTGGTTTTGAAAAAATCAGAAAACATGAACAAGAATTAAGAAAAATCCTTTATGACGGTCTCAAAAATATTAACAAGATAGATATTGTTGAGAAAGATGGTTTATCATATGGTCCTGTTATTTCCTTCTTTAGCGAAGATATTGATTCTCATGATATAGCGATTATTCTAGAAGATCTGGCAAACATTTATGTTAGAAGTGGAGCACTGTGTTCTCATCTTTTTATGGATGAATTAAA
Organism: Candidatus Heimdallarchaeota archaeon; assembly: GCA_019057375.1. Classification (GTDB taxonomy): domain Archaea; phylum Asgardarchaeota; class Heimdallarchaeia; order Heimdallarchaeales; family Heimdallarchaeaceae; genus UBA460. Next base: position 20,211 of record DXJF01000123.1, on the reverse strand, counting down.
GCGAGAATCAATAGTTCAAGTTTCTACTCATCTATATAACACAAAAAAGGACATTGTTACTTTTATAGAAACATTAGAATCAATAATGGTAGAAATATGAAAGAGAAAATCATAGGTCACCTTAGCTTCTTTCTGGCATCGCTAATGCTTAACCAAATGCCTTACGATCATCCTCTAGATTTTCCCTAATTTCTTATATTCTTAGTAGTATTCAAACTTTTTGATTTCATAGCAAGGAAGATTTTAAAATCTACTATTAATAAACCTAACAGGAACCATGACTACCACTACAAGATTTGGAATTGAATTTAATCTAAAGCCTGACCAAATTTATCTAGATTCAGCTACAATTGGGAAAATTCCTATTTCTTCTATGAGAAAAATACAGGAATATTACAGAAATGGAGGAGGAGCGCCTGTTAGAGGGGTGCACAGAGAAATTTCTTCTAGCAATCGACTTCTGGAAAAAAACAGGCAATCACTTTCAAGAATATTCAATGTAGAATCATCCCAAATTTCATTTTTTCCATCAAGGGAAACGGTTCTAACAAGTGCCTTTTATTCAATACCGAATATAGGTGAAAAAAGAGTTGTTACTAGTATTCTAGAGGAGCATTCTATTTTAGCTCCAGCAATAAGAGTGAACAATTCTTTTGGTACAGATATCGAATATCTAAATATCGAAGATGAAACAACCCTTATTGAGAAAATTAGTGAAAAAATACATTCTCCAAAAGACATTGTGCTTCTTTCTTCTTTAACAGCTACTAATGGTGTTAAGAGAGAATGGAACAAAATAGCTAAAATCTGTAAAGAAGTGGATGCCACTTTCATTCTAGATATTAGTTATTCAGTGGGACATGAAGAGATTAAGTTTGATAATGAATCACCAGATATAGTTGTATCTTCAGGGTGTATAGGTGCTTTAGGCCCTACAGGTACAGCATTCCAGATTACTAATAAGGAAACCTATAATGCAATGGAGCCTCTAATTGTCGGAGGAGGATCAATAATTGCACTTGAAGAATATTCCTATCTCCTCAATTCTTCAGGTTCGAAGTTTGAAACAGGTATAGTTAATGTTGCCAATATAACTGCAATGACTAATAGTCTAGAACTATTATCGAATTTTGGGTTATCAAAGATTCAGGAGTATGAGAAAAAATTACATTCCAAGCTAAGAACTGGATTAGAAAGCATTCCTTCTCTTAAGATAAGCAAAATTGAGGGAGCTGAATATGGACCAATTTTGTCATTTGGCAGTGAAAAAATAGAAGCACACGATTTGGCTATGGTTCTAGATGATATGAAAAATATACAAGTAAGAAGTGGGGCTTTATGTTCTCATCTGTATATGTATGAACTTAAATTCAATGACATAGTAAGAGTATCGACTCATCTTTACAATACTGAGGATGAGATAATAATTTTTCTGGAAACAGTTGATTCCTTAATAAGAACATAGTTTGTGGATACATTAAAAAAGATTACATGGAAAGAATTAAAAGAAAGTTAGATTGTTTTTATCTAACTCTGGCACGCATAGTCTAGTGGTAGGACTCAGCCCTCCCACGGCTGAAACCCGAGTTCGAATCCCGGTGCGTGCACCATGACTTCTTTAAAAAGTGTGGATTTATTATGGTTAATTTTGACACAATAGACTAACTTTTAAAAGACAATTTACTATTATTGATTGAACAGAAGGTGTAAATATGGCAAGATGCCCTGATTGCGGTGGCGAAGTAAAATATAAAGCTCCTTTTATGGTCTGCTTAGATTGTGGTCTTTCTTTTAAGCGAGGAGAGCTTGATAAAGTTAAAACTACAGTTCGTGATGAACAGAAAAAAATTGTTGGGGAATCTACTGAGGAAACAGAAAGAAAAGATAGAGAACGTAAAAGAGCATATCATGACTGGTATATGAAAAAGGAGGAAAAATAATTGACTATTATTGCTCAACACATGAAATGTGATTTTAGAGATCGCTGTGCCTCCTGTAGTAAATATCTATGGTCACCCAAACAAACAGGAAGATATTTCTATTGCACAGATTGTAAATCTGATATTCTCTGTGACCGTGGTTTAATTCAAAACTTCTCTACAGACAGAGATGGGATTATCCAAAAGAAAAATCTCTGTATGAAATGCAACAGCGAAGTTGTGGAGAAAATCTGGCCTGAAGAAGCTTTAGAATTATAAAAAGAATAAAAGAAAAATGATCCTACTCGATGATAACATATAAACCAGGATCATCCATTATGTAAATTAGTTCTTCTGGATTTTTAGACATATATTTTGAAATTGCTCTTCTTAGCGTATCTACAGGAGATTCTTCAGGGTTTTTTATTGGATCAACTCGATAGTACTTTCTTAATTGTTCAGCATCCCAATCTGAGATCATTTTCAGATTTCCTTCTCCAATCATCTTTACTATTCTCATGGTATCTACGGGTTTTTGGTTTCCTATTTTGAATGTCTCAGTTGTACAGTAATTATCTAAAATATACTCGAGAGCTTCTTTGAGAGGCATATCACCTGTTTCTTTCATTACTTTTTCGTAATTGGCGTTGCCTATACCATCTGGAAGAGGTGCTACCGCTAGAATTTCTCCCTTGCCATCTTGCTTAACCGCATTCCAAGCAGCGTGTATTCCTTTACCAGCTTGATAGAGATTTATACCCCAGCTTTGCATTCCGCTAACAACAATTCCTGCAGCCTTGGGTAGTTTTATAGTTCTCATATCAACAATATGTTTTTTAGCTTCATCATGTAATTCCACTAAATCACCTACACCGATATAGACTACTTTGCCTTCAGTAACTATTGTATCAATACCAAAAATAGTTACTTTCGCTTTTAGAATGTTGACCATGTTTTTAATATCAGTAATTACTGGGTTTTCTTTTGTTCCTCCTAGTTTACAACCAGGATGGAAACCTAATTTTCTGTCAAACATTTTAGGATGGTTTTGCCTTACAGTACCCCTACTGGCAATTCCAGGGCATATTTCTTTAATAGTTCCCGCTACACCGGCGAAATAGTGTAATTCACTATCAGTTATTGGAACTAATATCGATGCTTCAAAAGCTAATTTATCGAATTCCATGGGAGTTCCAGCTTCACTTTCACCAACATAGACTCCTTCAATATCACAATCATGTGAAACTATTTGTGATCTATATTCTTCAGAGATTTGCTCTCCAAGTATCTTTGAATATTCCGACTCCTTTGGAAGTCTGTGCGTGCCTGTAGCTATTAGAATTCTGATATCTTCTTTCAAAACATTTAGAGACAATACTCTTTCAATCATTATGGGTAAAATTATTTTAGTATGATTATTCGGTCTTGTGTAATCATCAACTACAAAAACAATAGGTTTACCTTTTTGATATTTCTGTTCAACAAGCTTATCAAAGGAGAGGTTATATCCCAATGGATCGGATAATTTTCTCAGTAAAGCTTCCTTAACTGTTCCTTCAAACATTGGGGTTTTGGAAAATTCTGGTGGATGTAAAAACTTAGTTTGATCTTTATATTGACTTGGCACAAATCCATTAATGATTTCTGAACCCCACGATATTGGAGTATCCAAATAATCTGTCATAAGCTTCCCACCTACAAAGTGTATATAAAATCTATCCTTTGGACAAAAATATGGTGTTCAACAATTACTTTTTAACTATCTTAGTTATTCAAACTTTATGGCAATCCAAGAAGTAAATTTGCATCCATCTAGAAGAGTAAATATACGCGTTCTAGTTGTAGCTAATCTTATTTCAGGATTGATTCATGGCTTCTACAATGTAATTTTACAACCATTTATTGTTAATTTAATTGAGTCAACTGGAAAAAATGTTAATCCTGAAGAAACTCTTGGTTTAATCATGACTGCAGCATCTCTTATCCAAATTATACCGATGATTTTTGCATCAAAGATAAGTGATAAAATAGGCAGAAAAAGAGTAGTTCTTGGAAGTTTTATCTTTCTTCCAGTCTCAATGATATTATTTGGTACTTCGGGGCTTCTTTCCATAAAATATCCATTTTCCTACTATTCCTTTGGAGCAAACTTTCCTCTAAAAATAGCTAATTTTTCTGAAATCGCAACAACTAGTTTTCCTGTAACTTACGCACTTGCTGTAGCATTTTTGGGATTATCTTGTGTATCTATCTCATTTGGCTTTGGTGATCCAGCTGGGAGCGCTTTAGTGGCTGAAAGTGCAGAGAAAAAGAAAACAGCATCCTCGTTCAGCATTATCAATTTAGCATTTTACGCAACTGGTTTAATAGGACCTTTAGTTATTCGTGTTCTAACTGATAGAATTGAAATGTGGGTATATTTCTATGTTCTAGCGGTACTACGACTTATCATGTTTCTTTATCAGCTGTTCGCTTTGAAAGAACCCCACGTAATTAAAGATTATACTTCAAGCATATCCAAACAGTTCGTACAATCGTTGATAGCAGTTTATCAAATGTTTCTACAAATGTTCAAATCAATGTTTCTCTATCTCTCTATTCCCTATTATTTCATAAAGAGAAGAAAAAAACAATCAGTAAGAAGTGATTACTATAATGAAGTTGAAACAAACCTAACTCTATTTAGAGATATATTTCGTAATCCAGGAGTTCCTTATGCAATTGGCTTTTTCATCTTAGATGCTTTAACATGGGGGTTAAGCATTAGCATCTTTTGGGGAAGTTTGGTTACTCAATATGATTTTAATGAAGGCAATATAGCTGTTCTTCAACTTGCTTTCAGTGTTAGTACATTAATAATCTTTATCCCAGTTACTAAAATATCAGATAAGTTGAAAAAAACAGAACTTTTACTTCTAAGTCAACTTACAGGATGTTTATTCTTCACTACTAATATTATAGCGTATTTCACTCTTCCACAGTATAGATTGTACATAATAATGATTGGGTGGGTAGGAATGGGTGCAAGTGTTGCATTCTGGATGCCTGGAATAATGTCAATTTTAACCAATTTTGATAGAAAGCGAAGAGCTGAAACTTATGGCATGGTTCAAGGACTTCATCAATTAGGTTGGTTTCCAACAGCTTTTCTTGCTGGTATAATCATTTCGAGAGTCAATTTTCTAGCTGTTTTTGTTATCAGTATGGTTCTTCTTCCATTCAACCTTCTAATGGCTTGGAAGTTTCCAGTCAAGGAAGAGGAGGAGGAGAAAGACAAAGTAGTTGAAGATTAATAACTTCAAAAAGGCCTATGAAGGTTAAGTACATTTAATTCTTCTTTCATTTTAACAGCTGCCCAATTTAGATTCTGTTTAATTTCTTCCTCTTTTCTTTCATTGTAATAAAAGTAGCCTACTAACCAAAAATCACTTTCTTGTTCAGATAGTTGTCTCAAGAACCATCCTTCTACTAACTCATTTGTATCGATATCTAGGTTTTCTAACCTGTCTCTTTCCTTTTTTGATAGAGTCGATTTAACGAATATTTCACTGTCTATTGAGAATGCAGTTAATAATTCTGAAAACAATAAAACACTATCTTTTTCTTGTAATTCAGAACTCTCCAAAAATGTGAATACTTTCCCTTGATCTATATCACCAATGAAGAAGTCTGCAACATATATGTTTTCAGATTCTTCAAGGTTCATCAACTTTCTTCTTAATTCATCCAAGAATTGAGGAGCTAAAATGTCTGTTGGAAAATTTTGGGTGTACTTTGCTATTGCTCTTGCTCTTCCGATAATTTCAGTTGGAGGATCAAAAGTTTCAAATGAGATATACTTTGATAGAACACTGAAGATAGCCTGTCCTTTCATCTCCAAGTACTCGTTATTATCAAACAAATCTGTGAAAAAAACTATTCTAAGTGGATTCGATTCTCCCAAAGGTGAATATAGGTATATCTTTATGTCTTCTAAAGCTGCATTGACTAGTCCTCTATCACTTGAAGTACACTCAATAACAAAATTATTGAGAGCACTTATCATTGGCCAGATTAGGTCTCCACTGACTTGAAGAGTGTTATCTTGATAAATAGTTCGTCCTAGACCTATCTCAATATCCATGAAAGCAACTAAATGAATCATTATTTTTTCTATCAATTTAATTGTTCATAAAACTATCTCTACTTTTAGACAATTACAATAAGCTTATTAACAAAAAGTCAAATACTTTAATAAAAACGCCGATGATACTATGCAACTTGAAACCTCTGCAGGCATTGTAATTTACAATTCTGGCCGCTATCTGCTGCTCAACTATGGACGAAGTAGGATAACAGAGAACAGATATGGGTTGACCAAAGGCAGGATAGAGGGGAAGGAAACTGTTATTCAAGCTGCTCTCAGAGAAGCATTCGAGGAGACAGGGATAGAAGATATATCCATTTTGGAAGAGTTTCAACATAAAATTACTTATTATTTCACAAGAGGTTCTCAGAAAATCAAAAAAACAGTCATTTATCTAATAGGGATATCATCAACGTCTGAAGTAAAAATCTCGAAGGAACATATAGGATTCCGATGGTGTACTTATGAAGAAGCTTTGAAAACGTTAACTTTTGAAAACACAAGAAGAGTTATAAGGGCAGCTGAAAGGTATTTACGCGAAAATGAACTTGCAAAAGAACCTTCAGAGGGGAATTAAGTGGTAATTTCTGAAAAAGACCTACTAACTAAGGCTCCTATTATTAAAAAACCAAAAACACTCAATCCATTGGGGGCTATTATTTTCGCTGCACTTTTAGGAGGAGGACAAGCACTGATTCGCAATAGTTTTGTAAAACATAGAATACATGTAGGTTTGGGAGTTTTAGGCGTAATATTAGTAACCATATCAATAGTCTTTGTCTTAGCAGCTGTATCTTTATCTGCAAAAATAGCCCTTTTCACAGTTAAAATTGAATCTTCCAAAACAATTTCTGCACAAATTGCTCTTCAAATTATGTTTTTCTACATTGGATTTTTACCAATATATGGTTTCAGTATTGTTTATTTCGATAAAACACTCGCTTTATGGAAAATCTTGAGTATAACACTTTCTATTTTGATAATTTTCGCAGCAATTCTATATTTCAATATAAAAATTATGCAAAAGGATGAAGCAAGGCTTGGAGACTTAAAGAAACTCTTCTACCAACCTAAGAAAATAGTCATAATGGTTCTGAACTCTTTTATTCCAATAATAGCTACAGTAGTTGTAAGTCTGATATAACTAATTCAATCAATCATTTTAAAATTTTGTTTAGTTAAATCCCCTTGTAAACTCTGAAATGTTTTAACTGCTAAATCAAAGTCCACTCTATTTGACACTGTTTCTACTCCTTTAAGTGTAGCTCCCTGGAATTTCCATAGTTCAACACTATAGACATAGGCATCTGGTTCGGGTATATGTAGTCCTGATCGATCATACACATATCCTGATCTTTGGCCAAATGATAACATCAGTATAAACCAATAATGAGGCTTAGAATCATCATCTTCAGATGGTTTAGTTAGGGTAATTGTTTCTTCAATTGTTCCACTTTTAGTCTGAGCTGATAGTTCCAACTTCTTCTTATTTTTATACACATCTGGTGGTGTTCTTCTAGAAGACATATAACAACATAATAAAATGTAACCTAATAGATTAAAAATCTAACGTATACAAATGTGGTTTAAATACTGAAAACTTGATATTTTTTCAAATGGTTCGTAAAATCCCCCTTAGTATTTAAAAAGAGTTTAAATAACACGGTGGGATTAATTGTACATCAACAGTTCGTGAAAAGTGTTAGAGAGATGAATGACACTCCCTCTCCTTTGGAATTCTTATTAGTAGATTTAGACTTTTTTATTCGCGAAAAGGAGAATGAAATTGAAGAACCTATTGTTAGAATAAGAGGGAAGACAGTAGATAATAAGACTCTGATTATTCATGTGACTGGCTTTTATCCATATTTCTATATTGACGACCTTGCTGAGACTACAAATGCTATTCAAAGTCTTCTTTATACTGAAAAGGAATTTGGGGATTGGATACAGAACCACTACCAAATTACTAAATACAAATATTATCAAAATAAACCAACTTTTCTTTACAAAATACTTGGTAGAAATCCTTGGCGTATTCATAAATATAGCAATAAACTAAAAGAAAAAGGGATTAAAAGCTATGAAAACGATATTTCTTATGTTTCACGATTTCTTATAGATACAAATATCAGAAGTCTCAATTGGATTGAAATATCTAATTATGAAGAGAAAGAATCACATGAATTTGGGAGAGTTATAGAAACTGATTTTCATAATATTAAGAATATGGAAAAAAGAGAATCTTTTCAATTTACTATTCTTAGTCTAAATATTGTTATTAACTCCTTGACAAAAGAAGGTAAAAAAATCAAGAATTTTTCCAGTATTCTAGAAGAAAGCAAACAAAGAATTATTACAGCGTCTATAAGTTGGAGTCGAGATGGGATCAATATAGAGTCTAAAAACTTCTTTCTTGAAAAAGAAGACAATGATTGTGAAAGAGAACTTATTAATGATCTAATCAATGAAGTACATTCTATTTCACCAGAAATAATTGTTACTTTTAATGGAAATCAAGTAACTTTACCTTATCTTATTGCTCGCATGGAAATTCTAGGGTTAGATTCAGAGAGACTGGGACCATTTCAAGATGCTAAAATCAAACCACCAGTAGGATATTTAGGCTATAGAATCCCAGGTTATATTTCCTATGATCTTGTTAAAAGTACCCGATGGTTGAGAACAAAATCTGGTAAGAAAAATCTGACTGAATTCTCCAGAGAACTTCTGAATATTGAAAGAGAAGCCGATTATGAAGCAATTAACCAATATTGGTCTAAAGTTTACTTGAAGAATCAGAAGAATTATAAGAAAAAGCTTATTGATTCTTGCACCCTAGACTCAAAAATAATCTATCACTTGTTCTTCGAAATGGGTATGCTAGAATGGGTTGAGGTTATAAAACTTGTAGGTCTTCGCCCTTCTGAGGGGATATACTCAACTCCAAGACACATAGGAGAATTTCAACTTTTTAGAGTTCTGAAACATAAAGATACATTAATACCACCTGAACCAACGAGAGAAGAATTAGCCTACAGAAAGAGTACAAGATCAATGGCAATAGGAGGTTTTGTTCTCGTTCCAAAAGGTACTTTACATGAAGCTGTCATGATAGCTGATTTTAGATCAATGTTTCCATCAATCATGGTTGCGTTTAACATTGGTGGTGAAAGCTATGAGGGGTCCATGGCATTACCTGAGAAAAAGTTTCGTAACGAACCTGATACAGGAATACGAGTGATGATGAGAGGTCTTCTGGAGGAGAGAAAAGAAATAAAGAAAGAAATTTCTGACCTTGAAACATATCTACGAACTTATACGGATTCCAAGAAAAAAATAGGATTAGAAAAAGAACTCCACAAATTAAAGACTAAATCTAGCGCTCTGAAAGTCACAGCTAACTCACTTTATGGTAGTCATAATTATGTAGGAAGTCGCTTTTATGATACCGAAATCTCCAATGCAATCACAAGTATTGCAAAGGAATATATTAAGAAAGTAGACAAATGGACGCAAGAAATATCTGATAACAAATGTCAGGTGATATATGGAGATACAGATAGTATTTTTGTAAAACTTGCCAACAAAGATACAGTATTTAACTTAGCAAAAAGAATTAAGGAAGGTCAATCTTTTAAGTTATCAGATGCTCCTGAGGTTCAGGAATTATTGGAATTTTACATGTCTAAACTACCAAAAGAGATGGAATTAGAATTTGTTGATCTAGCCTTAAGAATTGTTTTTGCCCCTGAAACGAAGAAAAGATACAGTTATATCAGCGTTGTAACTGGTGACCTTACAATTATTGGATTTGAAGCAATCCGCAGTGATACTTCACCATTCGCAAAAGAAGTTCAAGTAGCTGCATTGCAATGTGTTCTAGAAGATGGGGATCTTGAAAAAGCTAGAAGAAAAGTGATTGAATTATGTCTTGAATTTAAGAAAATTTCTGGAGAAGAGCTTATCCAAAAAACAACTATTTTTGGTCCAATCAGAAGGAATCCAAAAGATTACAAATCAAAAACCCCTGCTATCGGTGCTCTCGAAGATTATTCTATGAGAATGGATCTAAATTTAGATGAAATATGGAAGGATTTTGAAAGATTTCCATTCATAATTCTTGAAGGAAGCTCATCCCTATACAAACGAGCTCAACATCCAACTCTCGTTGACGTTCAAAAAATCGACAAGGAACATTATCTAGAAGAAGCCCTACGGGATGTAAAGCGGATTGGCGTGAAAGTGGAACTCAAAGATATTCTAACATCAAGTCAGAAAACTCTTGATTTCTCTTAACCTATATCTAACAACAACAAGGCAAGAAAAAGTAAGTTTTCTCATTGTGTATTATTATATTCCTTCTAATTCCTCATAAAGCAATGATAGTAAGGTATTAACTTCATCCCTATGTTGTTTATCTTCAGCCATTTTTTTTACTGCATTTAGAACTGAAAGATTAGAAAAAAGTAGAATTAAGTTCCAGAGTTTATCATCCATGTCTAATCCATAGTCAGTCTTGAGGGAGTTCATAGATTCATGTGTTAAATCAATCATATTCTTTATTACTGATGTCAGATTTTCAATTTTAAACTCATTCAAATCTGTAAAAACCTTATCTGCCATTTTTCTTACAATTCTCTGTACAGGTCTTTCAGGTAAAGGAACTCTTGCTTCTAATTCTGTGAGTTCCAATTCATCAAGAGGAGCCCAAAGAAGAAGATTTATTGCATCGGGTTGATAACTTGCGCGATAATACTTTATGGTTTTAGCCATATTCTTGATTTTTTCTTCTCTGACAACATAGATCAATCTTGATTTCTCAAGAATCTGTAAATGATGATAAACAGCTTGAGGAGTACTGTTAATTTTTTTAGCGATTTCAGATAAGTTGAGCTCTTCTTCAGATAAGTATTTCAGGATTGTTATACGCTTATTTGACCCTAAAGCTTTACTAATATCAACAGTTTCTCCTTTTCTCAACTTTATAATATTCAGATCTTTACTCTCGGATTCTTCCTCTGTCATATTACACGTAACCATGAAGAATTCATTCTCTTCTTTTTTTAGTTTTTGGTATAAGTCATTAAGAAATGAGTAACAAGCAGTAGAAAAAGTGAAAATCTTCTTTTTAAGAATAATCTTTTACAAAAATTTGGAGATGTACAAATTTGTAAATCAATAATCGACAGATTTATAGTTAAGCTTACTTCACTTAACTCGCTTATCGGCGAATAATGTTTAAGTGGTTCAATTGGCATTGTTTGAAGCAGAATTTTATGAGAAGAGAGAGGGAAAGAAAGTTCAGTGTTTGTTATGTCCAAGAAACTGTATAATTCTATCTGGAGAACTAGGTAACTGTCAAGCAAGAAAAAATATTGATGGAAAACTATATGCACTTGGATACAATAGATTTACTTCAGTTCATGCTGATCCTATAGAAAAGAAACCAGTTTATCATTACAAACCAGGTTCTTCTACAATGAGTTTTGGAACAGCAGGATGCAACCTTCATTGTGCTCATTGTCAGAATTGGAGTATCAGTCAAATATCAGCTGAGAGCAACAATTTGATTCAAATTACACCTCAGAATGCTATCGATATGACTCGAAAAAACAAATGTGAAACAATTGCTTATACTTACAATGAACCTTTGATTAATTGGGAATGGATACGAGATACAGGTAAGTTAGCTCATGAAAATAAAATAGGAAATGTTCTTGTTTCTAATGGAATGATTAATGAAAAACCACTTGAAGAATTGTTAACAATTATTGATGCAATTAATATTGATATAAAAGCCTTTACTGAGGAATTTTATAAAGAAGTAACAACTTTTCCTGCTTTAAAATACGTCAAACAAAATGCAATCAGAATGTGGAAAGAAGGCATTCATATTGAATTAACTATGTTACTTATACCAAATTACAATGATTCTTCAGAAGAAATAAAGCAATTTTCACGGTGGGTAATCAATGAAATGGATGAAAATGTTCCCGTTCATTTTAGTCGATTTTACCCTCATTACAAAATGCAAAATGTTCCTCCAACGCCAGTTGATACCGTGATTGAAGCCAGAAGAATAGCAGGAGAAGAAGGGCTTAACTTCGTCTATACAGGAAACCTTCCTTACTCTGAAATAAATACAACATTTTGCTTAAATTGCGGTAAAACTTTGGTTGAGAGGGTAGCTTATAATGTCAAAATCAAACATCTCTCAAATGGTGGAAATTGCAAAAACTGCGGAGAACAAACTTCGATAAGAGTATAATATTTGCTAGTTTTCCCTTTATCGTTTTACAATTAAGTTTATATTATGATATTAGAACGGAAAAAACGTATGTTAGACATTTTAGAATATGTAATCAACAAAGTGTCTCTCTCTTCGAAAGATTTTCTAGACATAAGGTATGCTTATGCGATGGGAGAATCTTTCACAGTCAGAAATGGTCGATTTGATAGCGTTAGTAATCAAACTACAGGTGGTATTGCTATCAGAGCCTTGATTGACAATGCTTGGGGTTTTACAACAATTGTCAAAACAGATAAGGAATCTATATTCCAAGCTGCTGAAAAGGCTATGAGAATGGCACGAACTGGTTCAAAATATACTAAACAGGAAAGAAGTATTAGTGATAGCTGGGTATTTGAAGGAAAGGGAGCAACAACTATTGAGATAGATCCTCGAGCGGTAGATAAAGAGGTTAAGTTTGAAAAAGTTGTTAAAACAGAAAAAGCAGCTAGAGAGTATTCTGATTCAATTGCTGAATCTTCATCAACTTATCAAGAATCCCATGGAAATGAAATTATTATTAATAATAAAGGGACCAAAGTTGAAAATGAAACTCATGTAATACGACTTATGAAAAACGTCATAGGAAGAGAAGGAACAAAAATGCAAAGTGTTTTTGATTCTGCTGGTGGAGCTGGAGGATGGGAATTAATTGAGAAATGGGACCCTGAAGAAGAAGGGTTAAAAGCTGCAGTTATGGCTGAAAAGCTATTAATAGCTAAGGAACCTCCATCAGGAAAGATGAATGTAGTTATGGACCCATCGTTAACTGGAGTTTTCATTCATGAAGCTTTTGGGCATGCATGTGAAGCTGATGCCATTATAGCTAAAACATCAGTTCTTGAAGGAAGAATTGGTGAGAGAGTCGGAATTGAAGAAATTTATGTTTATGATGATCCTACTGTCATAGGATTAAGGGGATCTTTTGCTTATGATTCAGAAGGAACCAAAGCTCGAAAACGAGTTCTTGTTGAGAGTGGTATTCTTAAAGAATACTTCCACACTTTAGAAACTGCAACAGCTTTAGGAATGGAGCCAAATGGTTCAGGTCGAGCGATGAATTTTAATGTGACACCTCAAGCTCGAATGGGTAACACATATGTTGGTGGAGGAGATATGAAAATTGAAGAAATTGCTGAAATCACTAAAGATGGAGTCTATCTGAAGGACTCCTATGGTGGATATGTAATGCCTGCCAAAGGACAGTTCTACTTCTCTTGCCAAATGGGATATTTCATTGAAAATGGTGAAATAACAGATATGATGGGGAATGTTGGTATGTCAGGAATGACATTAGAAGTATTACAGAACACCTTTGCAATTGGAAAGCCTTGGGAACCTGCGTTCGAGGGCACTTGCGGAAAAGGAGGCCAATGGGTTCCAGTAACTGGAGGAGGTCCGAATCTGGCTGTATCTAATCTTGTTGTAGGAGGTACTGAATAATGACTACTGAAGAAAATCTTCACGATCTAGCAGAATATGTCATTAAGTATGGTACATCCCTTGGCGCTGATCAAATTGAAGCATACACCATATTTGGGTCTGTAAAAAGTATTCAGATTGAACGTGGTTCTATTAGACGCTTTACAGATACTAGCAATTCTGGTTTAGGAATACGAGTTATAAAGAATAATGCAATAGGGATGGCATCTACAACCATTTTTACAGAAGAATCACTAGAAAAAACTATCAAGGATGCTTACGCTCTTGCAGAAGTTAGCCCTCCTGATCCAAATTTCAAATCTTTACCTTATGATCCTAGAACAGCTCCTACAATTTCTGGTCGATTTGATAAAACAATAGTAGATATTTCAGTTGAAGAATTTACAGATCTAATTCTTGATTCCATTCAAAAAGCAACTGTTAGAGAGGATGCAATTATAAGCGGAAATTTCAACGCAGGAATAGGAGAAAGATATATTTTAAATTCCGAAGGAATAGACAGATTTGCATCACAAACTTCTGTAAGTGGGTATCTAGGTGTCAAGATACAAGAAGGCGAGGACATAGGTAACGCTTATTATTATGATGCAGCAACCCAAATGAAAAATTTTGATCACATCAAAATTGGAACAGAAGCTGGATTACGAGCTCAAAAAATGTTAGGTTCTCAAAAAATCGAAACAACCTCATTGCCAATCCTACTTGATCCTGATAGTGCTTATGGAACAATAAGTCCCATACTTTCTAGTGGAATTAATGCTTTCAGTGTCTTTAATAAAACAGCTTTTTTTGTAGATAAAATTGGTGATGCAATTGCTTCATCTAAGCTTACAATAACTGATGATCCATTTATTCCAGAAGGGACCGATTCTGCAGGTTTCGATGATGAAGGAGTTGTTCCTAAGAAACTTTCTTTAGTTGAAAACGGTATTCTGCAAACCTACATTACAGATTCTTATACTGCTCCTTTGGTTAGTATAGAAAACACTGGTCATGCATCAAGGAGTTCATTTGCTTCAAGACCAAGACCATCACCTTACACTATGAATATAGAAGCTGGTTCTGTTTCAAAGGATGATTTACTTGCAGATATGAAAGAAGGGATATATCTGATGTCGTCTTCTATTCATTCACGAGGAGATAATCCACAAGTCTCAGCTCAAATCAATCAAGGTTTTTATGTAAAGGATGGAGAACTACAATATCCTGTTAAAAATGCAGTCATAGGATGTACAATTTTTGAGATATTTGAGAAAATTGAAAACATGAGCAAGGAAACAGAAAATCGTAGCGGACATGAGGCTCCTTGGATGTTGCTTTCTCCACTTCGTGTAAGTGGAGGGAAGTAATTTTTTTTCATTTTCTGGTTTGAGTAGGCAATTTTATTCAAACAGAAAATTTATTGAATACATAAGAGTTTATCATCTAATGGCAAAAGTAAGACTAGCAGCTATTGCAAATATTCTCTCAATCGGAGGGAATATAATTTTGATGACTTTGAAATTGGTAATTGGATCTATTTTTGGATCAATTAGTTTGATAGCTGATGGTTTTGATTCAGTTCTAGATCTTGTTTCTGCATCAATAGCAGGAGTTGGAGAAAGACGAAGCAGAAAGCCTGCAGATCAGGATCACCCTTTTGGGCACCATAAATTTCAGATGATATCAAGCTTAGTTATTGCTTCTACTATGTTTCTTTCTTCTTATTTTATTGCAGAAAATGCAATAACCAAACTTACAGAGGGGACACCTTATGATTTAGAAATATATGTTCTTGTCGCTGCAGTTATTTCTTTCGTAGGTAAAATACTTCTTTACATTGGTGTGATGACAATTGGAAAGAAGCTAAACTCTGCTGTGTACATAGCAAATGCCAAAAACTATAGAACAGATGCAATTTCATCTGTTTTTGTAGGGTTTGCATATCTTGGTGTCAAATATAATGTTTGGTGGTTAGATCCTGCTTTTGCATTGGTAATAGTATGTTTAATTTTGTACACTGGTTATGAAATAACTAAGAGTTCTCTTCCAGAGTTACTAGATAAAGGACCACCCCAAGAAATAATTGATAAACTAAAGGAAAAAGTGCTATCTTTTGAACATGTAGAGGAAGTACATATCATTAGATTAAGGTCCGTTTTGGGTTCTTATACAGGAGACTTTCATATTTTAGTAAATCCAAAGCTATCAATTATTGAAGCTCACGAGATTTCTGAAAAAGTTAAAGCTGAATTAGAACAAGATAATGATTTCAAGGATTTGATTATACATATTGAACCAGCTCTCCCTGAAGAGTTTTTGGAGTCATAATAATTGCTCTATTTTAAAGATCTCTTCTTTCTCTTCCATGCTGTTAGTATTAAACCAATTTCACCGCTATGATGATTTAAATGATGAATGTATTCGTAGAGCCAATCTTCAACAGAGAGACTAAATTCTTTATACACTCTTGCTTCATTCAGATGTTCTTCTTTGAGATCTACAAATTTCTCTTCAATCGCTATAAAAACATCATCATACTTCTCTACAAGTTCATCAAGAGCATATTGATCAATGCTAGCCTTAAAATGATAACCTTCTTCATAATTATTCATTATTACGTTAGCTATCCACAGCTGATCATGTATTACATGTTCTATTATCCACCTAACAGAATTCAAAGATTCATGTATTTGCCATTCAAGAATGTCTTCTGGTAAATGAACAAGAAATTCACGGAATGAATCGTGAGCTTTTTTAATTATTTCTTGGTAAAAATGTATTTTAGAATTGGGTTGCATTGGTGTGTTAGGATTCACTTTGAATATTTAAGATATTTTATCTGTAAAAATTTAAACAATATGAAAAATTTTTAATCTCATGATTTCAATAACATTTCAATGCTGAAGCAACACATAGATACAGATGTACTAATTGTTGGTGCAGGACCCGCAGGAGTAAGCTTTGCTATTAATCTTGGAAAAAGAAACATTTCAACAATAGTGATAGATCAAAAACCAAAGAGAGATGTGGGATACAAGCCTTGTGGAGATGCTTTAAGTCCAAATTCAACAAGAAGATTATTTGAGCTCTCTGGGATAATGCAACCAAGAGGTGAAGAAGTTGCAGAGAATCTTGCTTCTGCACATTTTCGTCCTGTTCTGGATTTCGAATTATCTATTGACTTTACTTCACAGACCATCGATAGGTTAAAATATGGTCAAAGACTGCTAAAATCTCTTACAGATTATGCAAGTGTAACCTTCAAACCAAATCATAAAGCGATTGAAACAATAATTGAAAATAACAAAGTAGTGGGATGTAAAATCCGACAGTCCAGTGGCAAAATTATCAGTATCTATGCAAAGATAGTTGCTGATTGTTCTGGTATCACAGGTATTGTTAGAAGAACCATCCCAGATTCAGTATGCAATAAGTTTTCAAAAAAACTTCTTAAAGAAGAAACCATTGTTTCTTATAGAGAAATTATCGAAACCTCCAAACCACATGATTATCAAAAGCAAATGAGAATAGAATATCATGATGAGATGCCTCCTCCGGGATATTTTTGGATTTTTTCTAAAGGAGAAAAGCAGTTGAATATTGGAGTTGGGTGGTTACTGAATGATAATAACAAAGATTCTAATACCAAAACCATTTTAGAAATACTTCGGAAAAAAATCTTTCCAGATTCTAAAGTTTTAGACGGATCAGGAGACACTCTACCTGGTCGTTTACCTTTATATTCAATGGTTTGTGACGGTTTTATCACTTGTGGAGATGCGGCAACTCTTGTTAATCCAATAAGTGGTGAAGGGCATGGACCAGCATTATTAAGTGCATACTATGCTTCAGAAATTGTTGAGTTAGCAATAAGAAATCAAGATCTCAGTGAGAGTTTTCTCTGGAAATATAATATCAAAATATGGGAGGAATATGGTTATGATGGAGGATTAGGTATTGCTGTTCACAAGCTACTTAATTCAGTCCCATTCAGCGATTTTTCATTTCTATTTGAGAAAGGTATTATCTCTCAAGAAGATGTTGACTCCATAATGTATTCAACGGCAGTTAAGCTACCAATAGTGAAAAAAGTTTTCAAAGGTTTAAGAAAACCCAAATTACTCATTAAAGTTGCCAAAGGTTTACTTCTTGCAGAGAAAATAAAGAAACTGTCTCAAAATTATCCAGAAAAACCAGAAAAATTTGATAGATGGGTTAAGAAAATTAAAAAAATTGAAAGAAAACGAATTTAATCAGAAGCTACTCTTCCGTCTCCCATCTGGATTATTCGGTCACAAACCTTTGCTATTTCTAAATCATGAGTTACTAAAATAACTGCTGTATTCTTTTCTTTAGTAAATCTTCTTATCAAGTCAATAACTACTTGACCTGTTTCTGAATCCAAATCACCTGTTGGTTCATCTGCAAAAAGAACCGCAGGATCATTTATCATAGCTCTTGCAATAGTAACTCTTTGCATTTGACCACCAGACAGCTTAATTGGAAACTGATTCTGAAATCTTTCCAAATCAACTTCTTTAATCAATTCGATTGCCTTTGCTCTAGCTTCTTTCTTTGGTCGATTTATCATCAGAGCAGGTAACATAACATTTTCAAGAACTGTTAACTGGGGAATTAGATTATAATATTGGAAAATGAATCCCATATTTCTTCGTCTGAACATCGAGACTTCTGCATCAGTCATTGTATCTATGTTTCTACCTAAAAGGAACACCGCACCTCTATTCGGAGTATCTAACCCTGAAAGAAGATTTAGTAAGGTAGTCTTTCCACTCCCACTTGGTCCAACTAAAGCAGCCATTTCTCCTTTCTTAAGTTCAACATCTATTCCACGTAAAGCATAAACTGTTGACCCAACCAAACGATAAGTTTTGAAAAGTGCAACTCCTTTTAGAATTACATCTGCATCTACATGTATTTTTTCTACTTTTTCTAGAGAAACTTCAGTTGGAATAGTTTGGAAATAGGCTAAATCACGAAACTTATCTGAAAAGAATTTCATTAACTGAATTTCTGCTAATGTTTTTATGAATATCAAAGATACATCTTTAACATCTTCAACTTCTCTTTCAGGAACATCTTTGAAATGATTTATGATATTAAGTAAAGTTTGATAATTTTGTTTTACTTTCGTTTGAAGATTATTCAATCGTTCAATATGATCAAAACACTGCATAATTGTATCTAGAAGCATTAGATAATCTAATAATGGAGCATAGTTTAGTTTCTTAACTTCTTCAACTAGATCATTTCTTACTTGAGCAATTCGGTTGATTTGCTTTAATTGAACTGAAATTACTTGTTGTGTTGAAGAAAGCAAACCAAAAATCACTCTCAAGGTTCTCCATAGTTTATTACTCATATTCTCTTCTAAATTCTTAATCTTTTTAGAATCCTGTAACAAGTTCTCAAGTATTAATATTGCTTCTTCTACAGATTTCAATATAGGTTTGAGATTGTTTGAACATGCTTTTCCAAATTGCATTATAAGCAAATTTTCAGCTATTAATCTGAGAGGAATATTTTGCTTTTTATCACTTACTTCTCTCTTAAGGATTAAATCTGGAAACATAATAATGTCCGGATAATCACCAGGAAAATCCCAAATAGCGATAAAGCTATTTAACAATACATCGCTTACATGATAAATAACTCGATCATCAATATCAGCAGCTATTTCCTCAATATTCTCTAACAAAAATTTGTCCTTTTCAGATGTTGAGCTTTTTACTAATTGAACAATCATTTTTGTTATATCTCGAATCTCAACATTATTGCGAATTTGTTTTGCATAAAAGCCACATTCTTTTTTACAATAATCTTGTATTATTTTTTCAACTTGGCTGACAACAGTTTTTCTTTGTTCATCATTTTCAACTTCTTCAAGAGGAAAACTGCACGTAAAAATAAGAAAGGTATTAACCTCAAGTACATCTATTGACATAGCTTTTAGTTTTTGTTTTAGATATCTACGTACTCTTTTTGTCAATAAATCAAGTGAATCTCTATTTAATTTGTTAATTAGAACACCTAGAGTAAGTTCCACAGTGCCGTAAGTTGGTAAAGTTACAATTTCGTTCATTTTTTCACCAGCTTACCATCATCAACAATCTCCCCATCTACAATGCGGATAATTCTATGACAAAATTTCGCTATATGTTCTGAATGAGTAACAACAAGAAATGTTTGTTCGTAATTTTCATTAATTGAAACAAATAAATTCATAATATCTGTTGAAGTATCTTGGTCTAAATCTCCAGTTGGCTCATCACCAAGAATAATTGCAGGATTCATTAAGAGGGCTCTTGTAGCAGTTAGAATCAAATTATTTATAAAAATCGACATGATATGTTCATTCAATAGCCTTTTATTCTTTCTTTCTTAAGTTAATAATTATTAGCTAAATTAAAATAATTATGCAATATTTT
>DXJF01000122.1 GCA_019057375.1 Candidatus Heimdallarchaeota archaeon | reverse complement strand
GATCTAGGAGAAGAACCAGAATCTATTCTTACAAAAACAGATTTACAGAGCTATTTAAAAGAGGTTAAAGAGAAATGTCTGCTATTTCTGAAAAACCTTACTACTGCAGAATTAGAGGGAAAGAATAGTTATTTCTGGACTGGCTCAACAATAAGCCATCGACTGATTTACAATATCCGTCACTCGCAGCATCATGTAGGGAAATTAAACCAAATTTTAAGTAAAAATGGATTTGAAGTAGCTAAATGGATAATTGAAACTAAGGATTAGTTTTAGTATCTTTATTGCTTAGAGGTCTAAGACTTGAGGAATTATCTCCTTACCCATTATTTCAAGTGGTTCAATTTCATGAACATTGGGCATATTGAAAATAACGTGATCACATCCAACATTGCTCAGTTTTTTACAAATTTCTAGAACTTCCTCTGTACTCATTGCATCTGGAGAAAGCTGTATGTAAGTAGTCGCAGTTTTTTCTATTTCTTCATAAGGTCTTCCTACATCTTCACAATGTTGTTTGAGTACAGCAAATTTATGACTTAATTTATCTGCATTAGAATCCCAAGTTATTTCTTCTCCGGTTAAGGCTCCAGCATTCTTCAAAGTGGTTCCAAGAACAATATTACAAGCATCTCCATATTTAGCTACAAATCGAAGAGTTTTCTTCTCTCCTGAACCTCCAATTAAAATGGGGGGATGAGGTTTAATAACTGGAGGAGGATTGTTTAGAGGTTCTTGAAGAGAGAAATATTTGCCTTTAAAGGGATTGGTATTTCTAGACCACATGTGTTTGATAATTTGTAATGATTCTTCAAGCATTTCAAAACGAATTTTTAAAGAAGGAAAGTCATATCCATAACCTACAGCTTCCCTCTCAAACCATCCTGTTCCTATTCCAAGATAAGTTCTACCTTTAGAAAGAACATCAATAGTAGTAAGCATCTTAACAAGAAGAGCAGGATTTCTGAAGAGATTACAAGTTACTTGAGCACCTACTTTGATCTTTTTAGTGACAGCAGCTAAGTGAGAAACTGTAGTATAAGCTTCAAGCATCTCAGCTTCTTCAGGACCATGAACAGTACCAAATTGGGTTCCAAGCTGAAAAGTATGATCCATTACCCATATACTATAGAATCCATTGTCATCAGCTGTTTGTGCAATTTCAGTAAGCTTATCTGAGATATTTCCTGGACTGCCAGGCCAGTGAAATTTACCAATATGTAAACCTATTTTCATCTTTTCACTCCTTTAGAGTTTTAAGAATCTATCCTCTTTCAAAGATAAAAACGTTATTACAAAATAAAAATAAACTTAGTCTAGATTTTTCAACGAATTTGTTCCTTACAGTGTTGAAGAAAGAATAGAAAGAGAATTAATTAACACAGTTTTCACAAAAAACTCAAGAAGAGTACTTTCACTTAGATAGATGACTATCTAAAATTGAGACTCAAAAAAGAAAGAAAATCTCATTTTCTTCTACTACAACCTTATTTTCCACTCTGGAGATATAATAAAAATAAAAAAAAGAAAATGCTAGATTTGATTTTCTTTTTCTATCAAATCTACTCAGTTGTATTTTCTTCTGAAAATTGAAGCTAATGAAAGTAGTGTTACTATTGATATAATGGTCGTTAGTATGGGATTGTTACCACTTTTTGTTGTACCAATGACTGTTACTTCCACACAATCAGTTGAATATAGACCTGATTCATCATATACAGTCAAACAATAAGTATATGTTCCTCCTTCCAAGTTGTCTAAAGAGAAACGTAGTTGTGTATCGACATTCCATGTTCCAGATTCTACTAATTCTGTATTTCTAGTAAGTTGATAGTTATCTGGGTAATCATCAGAAGCTATCCATTCAACAAACTTTCCTGTTACCGTATCTTCAAATGATATGTCTATTGGAGAATTAATAATTGGTGCTGTTAAATCTTGAACATAAACATAGACTGTATCTGTGTTCCAATGAATATAATCGTCCCATACCTCAATTTCAAATTCGTAATCTCCTATAGGTAAACCGCTGACATCATATGTGATTGGCACACCTGAAGACCAAAAGCCTGTATCAACTTCTACATCGTCTTGATAGATAAAATAATCATCAGGGGTAGCATGGGTAGCTGTCCAAGAAATTTCCTGGCCTGTTTCTCCTTCTTCATAATATATGTCACTAGGATGAGAAATCGAAGGGGGTGCAGGATCACTAACTGAAATATCTGCAACTTTTGTCCAGCCGTCATCAGTAAAAGGATCTCCTAATCCAACATCTTCATAAAATGTAGACCCTATATAAATTGAGAATGAATTTGGAGTACCTTCATCAGGAGTAAAGTTCCATAAATATTCGTAGTATTCACCTTCTGTATCAATAGTTCCCCAAGGAGTAAGATCTATGATTTCAAATCCGTTTCCATCATCAAACTTCATCCATAAATTTATTTCATGAAAATCTAATATACCAGAACCAAAACTGTTTACAGTAATGCCTTCATATAAATAGTAAGTTTCCTCTCTTATCCAAGAGGTAGTGTCTAAATCCAAATATAGAGTATAGTCTGAACCACCCGAAGAAATTTTATTTGAAGTATACAGTGCTGCATATGTTGATTCAAACATTGGAGTTTGAAACAAAATTCCAAATGATAAAACAATAAAAACTACGTAAAAGAATTTTAACTTTTTCAAATTGCCTTTCATATCCAGTTAAGTTTTATTTAGAACATTTAAACTATGTCCCGTTCAAAGCAATATTTGAAAGGAAAAAGTTCAAAGAAGAAAGAAAATGAAAGTTTAAAACTTTCACTATTTCCTATTTTTACTTTTAAATGATTTAAATTTCTTAACTAATATAACTGAGATTGTTAAAATTGAGATTAGTCCAAGAGATAGAAATACTGGAAACTCTCCAATAACCGGATTTATCTGAATTAAGTATGGTAAACCACCATTATCTAGAATCTGAATGTTATCTGCATTGTCTATTGCAACAATGATAAATTCATATGTTCCTAATATTGTAGTATCAAGGTTTACATTATACGTTCCATCACTCTCAGGATCGATTAGTTCTGTTACTTCAACTTCTCCTCCATTGAACGACCAGATTATGAATACTCCATATATTCCACTTACAATCTCATCAATAGGATTAGGTTCTTGAACATCTATATTGAATGAAAGCATATCTCCTTGAGCAACTGATGTCGGTATTGTGTCAAGAGAACTGATTGTTGGAGCGGATAAATCCCCCTTATCTATATTTAAAAGCAGATAAGCGCTAGCGTTTACTTTCCTTCCTGAATATGATTCAGCTGAAATAAAGACATCTATCCTAGAATCTCCCCCTGGATAATCCAAAGGAACGTATACAATAAAACCATCTCCCAAAGAATAATCGTCTTCAGTAAACCCATAATAGCTACTTGCATTATAGAAAATAAGAGACGAATCAGTTGTTGCTGCACCTGAAAGGCTAAAGGCCGTATTGGTGACGTTAACTGCTATGTAAAGGAGGAAATATTCTCCTGGTTCAATGATATCGTCACCATCTCCCAGATCTATATAGTCATAATAAAGCAGATCTAGCACAGGCAGTGGTTGCTCAACAATCTGTGTTGAAATATTGAAACTGAAGTAGTACTCGTTACCTCGAATATCTTTAGCTATTATATGAAGCATATAGTACGCTGTCTGATTCTTAGCAGTTATTGAGATAATTCTCTGAGCTCTTGTGGAGGTTCCAGATTCATAAGGATCAAGATCATAGAAATATACTTCTGGAATTGTGTAGTTGATATCTGGATTTGAAGTTGTTACATAGCCATATATGTCGTAAGCTGTTCCTTCACCCCAGTTCGTTATATCAAATTCTAACTCAACAGTTTCTCCTGCTTCCCAAAGTCCATCTCCATCACCTAACTCAATTACCCAAGCATCATCTAAATCTATATCTGGTGCTGGTATTCGAATGGGCACTGCAAAATCTAGAAGATCATAAGTATAGCTAGTTGCATTTTCGTAATAAACATCAAAAGCCAAAAACACTACTCCTTTATCGTGAAGTATCGGTGATGAGAAATTGATATATCCTAGTATTGCTGATTCTCCAACTGCTAAACTACAAGAATTGGTATACCATGTTATATATGAAACTGGATAATTCTCTTCTGGATCATAGTATCCCCAAAGAGTAATGTCAGCATAATCAATATCATAGGAACCTCTATTTGTGACATTGAAATAAAGAGCAACATCTTTGCCAGAATACCAATAAGAATCAAAATCTTCTAAAATCCAGCCAACAAAGCTTATATCTAAGAATAGTGATTCTGGCAAAACACAAGGCATGTAAATCATATATGTTGTATTATAGTATGTTCCGTTTACTCCTAGATATTCAATTAGAACATCAATGAAGAAATAACCATCAGAATAATCTACTGGGACAGTAAATTGGAAACCAGATTGATGTCCATAATTATCTAAATTTTTGTAAAGAATTGGTAAGGAATCACTCCCCGTAACAGTAAAATTATCATTAGAGGCAGTTGTATTAACATTCAATGCTGAGCCATTTCCTATATTTCCTAACCAGAAACCGAAATCTATCGTTTCTCCTCGTTCAATTAAACCATCAGCATCCCCTAATTGATCATCATACCAATAATCTATTCCATAAACAAAGGGTGGATTATCGTTAGGTATCACGGTAGTATCTAGATTCAAGGTACTAACGTTTTCACAGGATAATTGTTCTGATGTTACAGGAAACGTGAAAATTGGGAAGTGAAAAGTTTTGCTGAAAAGAACCAAATCTAATTTTATTTCAAGATATAAAACTAAATTTAAAATCAAATCCATACTGAAATCAAATAGTTCCAGCATGATACTATCTTCTGAAAAAAACTCAGGAATATGATACGAAAATGATTGGATACTTCCATCTTTATCCCATAAGAGTTGATCTTGCGAGAGTGTTATATTTGGGTTGTTTGCTTTTACTTTAGAAGAGAAATCAGCATCGATTTCTGGACCTATGGCTACACCAATGCTAGCTATACCAGCTGAATAGAAAGGTATTGAAACTTTATCCAGTATAGCTTTTCCATCCAAAGGTGTATCAAATTCCCAATTTCTATTGAAAATAGGAATTGTAACTGAACCAGGTCCAACTGTAACTAAACTAAAAACATCAAATTCGAAATAGTAATCGATTGTAAAATCTACAGATAAAGAAGCTCTGGCTTTGTAATTGTCATCTAGTATTGATTTTGTAATTACTTGAGTATGTTGATCAGTTTCTACAGTAGTGTTCCTATAAACAAGAAGTATAACAGGTAAACTCGCAAAAAGTGTTACCTCTACTGATTCATCTATATCATAATGTACAATATCCCCACTGTGTTCTTGATGAGAATT
>DXJF01000121.1 GCA_019057375.1 Candidatus Heimdallarchaeota archaeon | reverse complement strand
GAATAATTCTTTTGATGTATAATAAAAGAAGTCCAACTAAAAATGAATGTCCCCCATCAAGACACTTCTGATAACAACTTATGAGATATCCTCTGTGAGTTTTAAGAGAACAGTATCTAAACTAGATAATTTTTCAATTTCTTCAATGAATTTAATAAAATAATTTGAATCATTTTGTACGGATTCTCTGAAATCTTTGTAAGTCTGCTCAAAGATTTTTTTAAGACCAAAAATTAAAGGATCTTTAGCTCCCTGATGAAGCATCTGTTAATGATCTCAGAGAACTTGATGAAAAGAATCTTCGTCATTCATATCGACAGGCGCAAGATTAATAGAAAGATTCAAAGGAAGTTCAAGAAGAGCACGCTGTTTTTTCAATAATTCAATATCCTCAATCAATTCTTTAAATTGAGAAAGGAAAAATCTAAGCTTGTTCAAATCATATTTTGGTAGTTGTTTCTGACTCATGTTGATCAACTCTAAGAGTTTGGTGGGATGAACAAAAAGAAGGGTAAGGACTAGTCTGTAAAGATAATAAATAAACTCGTTAATAAAGTGGCATATTCGCGCAAATCCCATTATAAATGTCTAGATTTAAGATAAAGACAGAAGAAGAGTAGAGGAGATAGATCGTTTTGTAATGATAGGAAGGCGTTCAGTAAAAGATAAAAACCTTGATATGTTAAAAATATAGAGGAATAATATGGTTATAGTATCAGAAATAGCTTTCGAGAAATACTTGGACAATTATTTACTAGATATCAAGTCTGTGTTGGAAACAGAAAAATCAACAGAACAGTCCTTCTATCCTATTTTATCCGAGTTTATTTCCAACATATTTGATACACCAGATAAAAGAGTAATTGTTAATCCTGTAGAAAAGTGGGGGATGCCAGATTTCATAGTTTTAAATGGTGAGCTGATTCAGGGATATATTGAAGCGAAAAGTCCAAATTTAAAAATTAAAGCCTTCATTCAATCTGAACAAGTATTAAGATATAAGAATGCTTTTCCAAACATATGTCTAACCAATTTCAGAGAATTTATCTTTTTAAATGAAAGCTCACAATTAATAAGAATAAATTTATGCTCAAGTGAAGAATTACAAAAAGAACATTTCAAAATAAAACCAAACAATATAAAGCAATTAAGAGAGTGTTTCACAGATTTCTTCAGTTTCAAAGCTAGGAAAATAAAAGATATCAACAGGTTAACAAACTCTCTTTCTAGATTAACGGCAATTATGAAAGATATTTTTATTTCATATCTGACTGAGACAGAAAATGGAGTGATATTTAGGGTCCAAGCAATTGAATCTTTATTTAAAGGTTTTAGAAACTCTCTAATTGAAAATATTTCTCACGAGGAATTTTCAGACATGTTAGCACAAACTATCTGTTATAGTTTGCTACTAGCGGTTGTTCATCATGAAAAAGCTGAAGAAAAGAAAGAACCATTGACAATTTCTTCTGTGTGGAAAGAAATCCCTCAAAGTATACCTGTTCTGGTGGAGTTATATACTCAATTTATGATTAAAATGCCAAAAAATGTTGAATTTTGTTGTAATAGTATAATACAATTGCTAAATAATACAGATTTGGATCATGTCTTTTCATTTTTTAATGATAGTAGAATAGACCCTACTATCTATTTCTATGAAAAATTTCTCGAATCCTACAATCCAAATTTGAAAAAGATAAAAGGAGTGTACTATACTCCAATTCAAATTGTAAATTTCATGGTTAATTCTGTTGATCAAATGTTAGAAAAAAGATTCAAAGTTAATGATGGTTTCGCGAATCCAAAGGTTTCTGTCTTAGATCCATGTGCTGGTACATTAACATTCATTCTTCAGACAATCAACTGTGTATGTGGTAAGCTTGCAAACAGAGGGGATCTTGGAACCTTTGGCTCATTGATAAATGAGCATATACTGAAGAACTTCTACGCATTTGAGATAATGGTTACAGCATATGCTATCAGTCATTTCAAACTAAGAATGTATTTCAAATCTTTGAAATTTCCACTTAAAGAAACTGATAGATTCAAACTATATCTTACAAACGCATTGGAAACAAAAAATGAACCCTCAGACTTAACAGGATTTCTTGCATTAACCACTGAGGGGCGATTAGCTAATAGAGTAAAAGCAAAGACACCAATTTTTGTTGTAATGGGTAATCCTCCTTACAAAATCGGTTCCACAAATCAACATTCATTTATTGAAAATTTGATGAAAGATTACAAACCAAGTGATAAAAAATCTAGAGAAAATTTACAACCTTTGTCCGATGATTATATTAAGTTCATACGATTCGCCCATTGGAAAATTTCCGAATCAAAGAAAGGTGGAATTGTAGCATTTATAACAAATAACAATTTTTTGAGAGGAAGAATTCATAGAGGAATGAGAGAGAGTCTGCTTAAAGCATTTGATGAAATCTTTATCTATGATTTACATGGAGATGCTCGAGAAGAAACTCCGCCTAAAGATATGAAAAATGAAAACGTATTTAACATTCAAACTGGGGTTTGTATGTTCTTTTTAATCAAATACAAGAATAATGAATTTGAGGGAAAGGATGAACTAGGTTTTGCCAATGTTTATTATGGTGATGTTTGGGGTTCAGCTATAGAGAAATTGGACAGTTTGAAAAATTCACGTATTTTGCAATTGTATGAAAAAGGAGACTTTTTTGAGAAAATACAACCTAGGGGACCTTATTTCTTATTAAATAGACACCAGATAAGTCGTGAGAAAAGTGAATCATGGGAAAAATTTTTCGATTTTCGAGAGGATATTTTTTACGTTGCTCAAATTGGTGTTCAAACAAGTAGAGACGAGTTATCTATTGACTTGAAACAAGAAAATCTTGTTAGACGATTTGATGAATTCAAGAATCGCGATTTATCTGTCACTGAACTTATACAGCGATATAATCTTATGAAGTGGAAAGGAAATGATTGGACAGAAGAACGAATAAATAATTATGTTACCACCTTAAGAAATTCCAATAAGAAAGTCGAAGAATATATTCGAAGGATACATTACCGTCCATTTGATTTTCAATATATCTTCTATCAAGAGGGATTTGTTCAAATTACAGCAAGGGGAAGAGCAGAGCATTTAAGAGGAAATGAATCTGAGGAACTTGCCCTAGTTGTTGGTAGATCTGGTAGACCAAGCAAATATCCTTGGGATATGGTTTTTATTGTATCAGATATGCCAGATCAGGTTCTAGTAACTTATAGAGGGTCATCTATACTCTGTCCATTACATTATAAGAAAGGAAAAGGAGAAAAACTATCTTTGAATATCAAGGAAAGACTTCTAAGTTTGTTAAGAGGCTCTTACAAAACTGAAGCTGTTGATGATCACAATGGAAATATCCTAAATGATAATGAGAAAATAGCAGAAAAGGTACTCTATTACATTTACGGGATTCTTTACTCCAACCATTATAGGGAAAAATGGCAATCCTGTCTTGATTATGATATGCCAAAGATACCTTTTCCAACCTCATTTAGATTGTTTATTGCTATGTCGAAAAAGGGTCAAGAACTTGCAAATTTACATCTTTTAAAAGAAGAAGATAAATTACTCGTAGAAACAAAACATATTGGCTTTCCAAATCCTGGAGATAATATAGTTGAGCATCTGAGATATGATGAAAATCATGAAAGATTAGAAATTAATAAAGAACAATATTTTACCGGAGTTAAAAAGAATGTTTGGGATTATAGAATTGGCGGATACCAAGTATTAAAGCAATGGTTGAGAAGAAGAAAGGGAAATGAACTGGGTTTGAAGGATTTGAAATATTTCAAAACAATTGTTGCAGTTATTGAAAGGACATTCTCTCTTACAAAGGATCTAGATAATTTGTACACAAAAATAGAACATAAGATGATTGAAAAAAATAAGTATAAAGAAAAATTAGATTATTATATCTAATAAATGTGAAAGACAATTATGTAAATAAATCATCTTTTCTAAAATTCTATTTTCCACATAAATAGTATTCTAGTATAAATATTCCTATATTCAACGAATGAAAATATAGAGCAAATAGAAATTAGAATTGACATATATTGGAAATTTAAACAGCACGTACCCACATGCAATTAGACAATGTATGAACCTCTTTAACATCTATACAATCTATATAAACCATTTTTCCGATATATGTTTGAACATCATTCTTCTTGTTCGCTCATTCCCCTTCTAGGAAAGGTGAAAGAAGTGGGTACAAAAGAAAATAACGTGAAAAAAAACAGAAAAAAACAATTCATACTAAAGCTAACAGAGAAAATTTGAAGATAATCCAAAGTCAAGGAATATTACTTGTAATTTTTCTCAAAGCAACACTGATAGAACTGATATTTTTAAGAAACAGTCAAGAGAACTTTGAACAGAGAATGAACATTATTTTTGCTGTCTTTGCAGGAGCAATAATTTGTTTCATAGGATTGGTAGTGTATATCAGACCAATAATGGAACTATTCAGAACAATAAGATTAGACGAGAAACAGAAAAAGATAATAGAAACATCCAAGATATGAAAAACTTCTATTGCTCTACTGTTTTACAGAGCAGGGATAGTCCTTGTTCTGGGAGGGATGTTCTATGTTATAGTCACCCACTTTATCAATACAGGGTGAGGAATATGATAAAGGTAGAACAGAGATAAACAAATCGGAGAGAAGAAGAATCTTGTTCAAAATGTGGAAAATCTCTTTCATAACCGATGACATCAGATGAGAGATGGTTTGCATAAACTGTGGAGTAGTCAATAGAGGAAAACTGATAGAAGAAGAAATGGTATTTAAAGAATAGAATAACAAGAAAAACAATCTAATTTTCTTTATGATAATACTTTATACATGCTGGACAAAACGCTTTTTTTGTACTTGAATTATAAGCAGTTGAGTGTTCTTTACAGATTGGATGGTTACAATGGAGACATCTTGCTAGAGGTTCTTTTTGACACATATAGCAAGTCTGTTTCATACTGATTTTAATGTAAACACTGTTATAAACATATCACAATAGTATATCTCTTTCAGTCTATTGCAGTTTAAATAGTCAAAAGTCTTTTTCTAAAGTAGAAACAGCAGCTAGCATAGAGTAACGATCACAGAGTTTCTACTAGTATGATTGTTCCTATTCCTACGTATACCCCAATCTTAGATTAGAACATTTGTTTTTTCTTGATTAAAAAAAGATAATTTCATGAAGAAACTTTAAGTTTAGTACGATGTACACAAAATAAATGACATCAAGAAGGGACATTAGTAAAGAAGTTAATACATTAATTTTTAGCAGAGATAATTATAAATGTCGTTTTTGTGGTCGTGGTCGTGAAGATAACATAAAATTGACCGTTGACCATTTTATTCCAATTTCCAAGGGGGGTACAGATGACTTTGACAATCTTTGGACTTTGTGTCAAGAATGTAATCAAGGAAAAAGAGATATGATCTTGAAAAAACTTACTAAAAAAATCTCATCCATTGGGATTCCTGTTCCTCACGAATATTCAATCGATCAGGTCACTCAAGCTCTACAATATTATAAAAAGAGTACAAATCAAGAGAAAATATCTATCTACCAAGCAATTATTATTGTACAAACTTCTGGAGTAACAGATGGGATTAATCCTTTGTTCTATCCTTTATCAGCTCAAGCAATTGTGAATGCTATTCATTCTTTAGAGAAACAAGGAAAACTAAAAATAGAAAAAGCAATGTTAGATGTTTCCACTCTGTGAACTTTCTCTATCCTTTTAATTCTTAAACTCTGTTACCCTTTTATATCAATTCTTTTTATAATGGAAAAAAACTGTTTCGAAAAGATAGGCGAGAAAATAAGTTTTTCTGGACTGTTTGGAGATTTTAGAGAAGATAATGGACAAACTGAAAGAGAAGAAATATTCCTTTGAAGAGTTCTTGAAGAGAGCTGAAGAGAAGAAGGTGGACTTTGGTGGTAGCAGAGAAGTTCTTTGAGTAAAAATTGTTGGAGGGAAAGATAATACTCAAACCAAACAAGATGTATCAAAATATCCCCTTAATGAGGATTAATAAGAGAATATATTGACATTTTTCTACTATAACTGATGATACCAAACGGAGGATCTGTAATTATAACTTTTGTAGCTTTAGATGGAGTGGGAAGAACTTCTAGTAAAACTATTCCTTTTGTTAATCCATCAACAAGAAAAACCCCCCTTCATTCACTCTCTATAATGGTGAGTTTAATCTCAGTTATAGTATTAACATCTTCAACCGTTAAAAGGAGATATCAAAGTGGATCAATCTCTACAGACGAACTTAATAAACGATAAATATCCAATTGATAGAGTGAAATATCTTTTCTACAATAGTTAAGTCAGCTTTTGAAGTTTCTTCTTCTTTTCTTTTAATATTTCTAGCTCTTCACCTGTATATTTCCAGATTATTGTAGTATCATGGTTTTTTATTTCAGCTAAAGTGAAACATCTGAAATTGAAATAATCCTTATCTAGATTTCTAGTTGAAGAAGCATCATCATGTTCAATAACTTTCACTGCATCTTTTTTTACTCTCCATTCCACTCTAAGAGGTTCCTTAATTCTATATTCAACTTTGTCTTGATCAATGATTATCCCTTTAGTCTCTGAAAACTGTGGATATTTTTCTCTTAGTTTTGTAGGAATATGATATTTTATAATATTTAGTTTAACATCATTGACTTTCATTGATACCTTGCGATACTTAACACTTTCCACATTTCTTGCAAAGAAGATATCCATAAACACTTTAGGTTCCTTAGAATTAAAATCAATCAAATCATCTGTATGGTCATCTAATAATAGTAGAGGTTTATTGAAGTGAGATATATTTTCTATTATTTCTGAAAAATTCTCATAAATGAAGCAAGAATCACTTTGTGTTTCTTCAAGTTTTATAAGGTCTAAAACAATTTTGGCAAATTCTGTCTCCAAGACATTCCTGACCACAAGTGAATCAGTATTGAAAGATGGTACAGCAGTTTCAAAAGCACTTATATCTATATCCTCACTTGTATTGTAATTTTGGACAGAATACAGTTTATAATAATCATCAGACATCAATCCGTAATCTTTTTTCCATACAGAAGTAATTAAACCTGTTTTAGGAAATTGTGATTCAAACACATTTTGGTAGTTTATTGGATTAAATTCATTGAAAACACCTTTTAACCTGTCGTTTAGCCAATGCTTCCTTCTCTTGTGAAAATCTGTTAGCATTGGAAGAAGTGAAAACTCTTCAAAAGCTTCTTCAAATTCTTGCTTTTCTTCCTCAACCTTTTGAATAAAAGCTTCGTTATTATCAACTTTCTCTTCACGTTCTTTCTTTATTTTCAGGAGGATTTCTATAGAATAGTAATTTGGAGCATCATGAACAATCTTATGACAATCAGAACAAAACAAGATTAGATTTTCTGTATTATTATATTTCTCAACATGAAAATTAGGATCATACCTAGAATGTTTTTTATCTATAGAACGAATATGATGTGTTTGAGCAATAAAAACTTCTGCACCACTTTCCCTATCTTTGAATACAAGTTGTTTATAACATCCTGTCATTGCACAACGATTTCCAGATTTCGAAGCCAACCTTACTTTCGCTGCAGAAAAGGAAATTTTGTTATTAGAAATATTGTTAATATAATTCAATTATCTTCCTCCATTCACAAACTTGTCTATATTCATTAGAGATTTGATTATCTTTTGATATATAAAGAAGTTTTTATTTTCGTTGTATTTAATCTTACTCTTACCAATGCTAGACGGAAGAAAGATAAAGTTTAAAGAATCTATTGTTGGTGAGATACAAAACAATAATTCAGTACTTGTTTGAATTTACAAATTCGATAATAGAAAACATAAGTTAGCATAAAACTCTACAAAAGAACATGTGATTTTTACAAATGGGAGAACTATCAAATTATTTGTATAAAGTTGATTATGAAGCTTTTTTGTCTGATTTAATTGAACACTTAGGTCTTAATAATTTAAATAAGCATAGATTTATTTCAAATTGCCTGAAAAAAATCAAAAAGTAAAGTGATTAAACAGAACTTTTTCTTCAAAAAGAATATTGTTAGTTATTATTTGTAGTTTTATTAGAATTAGCAGTAAAATTTTCACTATTAGATGATTTTTTTTGAATTCGTGATTTCACTCTTCTAATTAGTTTCTTTGTTGTGTTTATGTTTTCAGAGAGTTAATGGTGTTAACTTCCATCACATTCATTCCTTGTGAAATTTGAACTTTTTATTTCCTTGTACTTTCTTTCTTCAAATCCTATTGAAACTATTTTAACAGTAATATCTTGAGGTGTTTTTATATGCTTGTCTGGTTGAATTTGTAAGCTTATGAAGTACTAGCAATTCAAGTGGTGAACATGAAGGATTCCAGATATCGAGCAAACAGGCAAAGGAATTCTTCACATTCAACAGATTCTAGATCTTTGAAACGAACAGGAAGATCTGTGATACGCACTGTATCACCTTATGTTATTGCCTTAATTGTGGGAGTAATCACTTTTCTCTTTTTATTTCCTGAATTAGCTAGATGGTTTCCATCTCTATCATTTCTAAATGACATGCGTTTCTTCTCGTCTATTTCTACTTTTTTCTCTAATTTATGGGAGATGATAAGCAATTCATTACGAAGCGTATTTTCGAGCATAAGCGGAGCAATAACATTTCTCAGCATAATTATTTTTCTTACATTTAGTATCTTTTCCCCATATGTTATGACAAAGGACCAAAAAGTATTTTGTCAGCGAAGAATGTGTCTTCCATTTTACAAGATTACTAGCGTTCTACTGTTGAATTCTATAAGTAGTGACATTGTCAATAAAAAACATTTTGCCTATAAAGTACATGAGAATTTCAGTCAGACATTGGCCCTCAACATTGACCATATTCAAATGTTCATATCTAAATATGAATCTTCTATCAGCATCTATTTCTTTGTTTCAATGAAAGGGTTTTCCAAAAAGAAGCTTGTAAGTAAGATGCAGCAGAAATTGTTGTTTCTATCGAATTTACTTACTACATATTACGAGAGTTCAAGCGAAATATTAACCGTAGAACAAACAAAGCTACTATTTCAGGTTCTTAAGGAAATGAAAATCAAAATTCCATTAGATATTTCTTCTTTAGAAGAAACCGATATAGATATGATGGAACTAGTGTTCAGAACTATATCAAATGAGATTTTTCCAAACATTACTTTATTGCTAAGAGTTAAGAAAAAGGAGAAGAAATCCACTACTTTTCTTTTACAATTCTATTCCTTTTCTGATGATGCTCAAACTTTGAAAAATTTCCGCCATGCTACAAGTTTCCCTAAAAACAAGAATGTACTTCGACTCAAAAAACCCCAAATTGTACCTTTAGATAAACTGTCAAAGTATTTCCATCTCCCCTTAGATTATCAGGGAACTGCTTTTGTCTTGCACCCAAGGGAGAAAACAATCCTTCAACGTGAACACTCTATTCTTTTGGGTAATGGACGTACTGTACTGTCAACAAATGAAGTCTTGATTGGCATTGAAGAACTTCTCTATAATGTTGAAATCTATGGGATGATAGGACGCGGTAAAACCCGTTTAGTTTGTGGTATACTTGAACAGCTGATTAGGTACCAGAAACCTTGCTTAATCTTTGATGTGAAGGGAGAGTATGCTGCAACATTTGTGGATGAACCTAATGTGGAAATTTATACTATTGGACAGCCTCATCCTCTATGCATCAACCTTTTTGATACTAAAGATGAAGATGATGTACGGAGCACACTCCTCATCATTGAAGAAATGATGGTTACTTCCAGTCAAGAGTTTAGTCCTTCTATGAAGAACCTTTTTGAAAACGCCTTATTTTTGACCCATAAAGCTGATGAACGCACATTAGAGACTTTTGTTGAAAACCTCATTGCTCTTGCCAAACAAACAAGCCACATCTCGTCTATACAACACACATTAGATGCCGTTCTTAACAGACTCAACTATATCTTTAATCCCATAAACTTTGAAATGCTGGGAGTGAAAGAAACCACTTTAGACTTCGATTTATTGGAACAAGGAAAAAGTATAATTTTTGATTTAAGCCAATTTCAAAGAAGAGCTGCAAGACCTTCCGATATTTTTCTTATTTGTAACTTGATTCTGAAATTATTCTATCGTTTCGCTTCTACTGGAGAGTTTACAAACAAGTTGCGTTATATAGTTGTTTTAGAAGAAGCAATTAATGTTATACCTAATTTCTATAGGACTGAGAGTTCTGCTTCTTTAATAACTGCAGAAAATAAATTCTTACTTGGGAGAAGCTTAGGGATTGGTCACTTAACCATTTCCCAGATGTGGGATAGTGTGAGCAACATTGTCCATGCCAATTCCTCCACTAAAATTGTTTTTCGATCAAATCAAGCCATCAAAAAAATTGCTAATGCATTTAATCTACCAGATGACCGCTTTAAGCTTGTTCAACAACTTCCTATCCGACATTGTTTAGTTTGGATTGATGGTCAAGATCAAGCTCTTGAAATGACTACCTTAGATTTTTCTCGCAACCCTCTCAACTATAATCAGTACCTTCAAGTTCTTGAAAGTAGATATCCCTCCTTCACCTATCCCCTCCTTTACACCAGTTTCATTGATATGCGAACCTCCTTGTATGAAAAACTTGGAAAAGCTAATCGACACTCTAGAAAGGAAGGTAAAAGCAAGAAGAACGAGAAAGAAAACAGCAGCAAACAAACCTCGAAGAAAAGAGTTAGTCCTTTGATAATGGTTAAAAGCTTCGAAGAACAACCCACGGCTAGTGTTTTAGAAGAGAATAAAAACATACAGGATGATGTTTGTAACACATTTTGTTCTTCTAGCATGAACAAACAAAAATGTTTAGATTATAGGAAAAATGCTCAACTCGTTTGCTCGATTTTAATGAAGAGATATACAAAATATGAAATTGAACAAGCTATTCTAGAAAAATTTCACATAACAATAGAGGAATTACTGAAACAAGTCTTATTGGAAAGAAAGCTAGCATATAATGATTACTCTCTATTCTGTGCAAAACGAGAACTGGTCAATCACTTGATGAAAAAAGATTTGTCATAAAATTTCCTTGGGGTTTATAATACAAAGACTCTTCTAATACTTTGATAGGCAAGAATTACATTCGTTACCTCTACTCCATTGCCTGTTAATTCTTTGCTTATCGCAGGAAAAAGAGGTGAAGAGAAGAAATTTAGTTTTTTGAAATCTTAGTTGTCGGATATTTCGGAGCAATTATACACTTTGTACAACCAGTGGTTCCTCTACTGGTTTAATGCTACAAGACTAGAAGAGGAACCATTGGTTTTAGATCATTCGATAATGGTTTCAGTGTTCATTATACACTAACAATTTTAAGAGGTGAAATTCATGAAAATTGAAGAAGATAATGTACAAAAAAAACTAAAAAATGGAAAACAAAAAAATGAGAAAAGTGGAAAAACAAATTGCACACTTCAAGCACCATCTCTCCCTGTTTACGATACTGTTAAACTCAGGATAAAAACAGAACGGATGACAGCTCGGAAGTGCGATAAGTTGAGAATCATTACAACACGCGATACCAGAATCTGCAATGACTACCTACGAATCATCAAACACAACGAGAACAAAGTACTTCGAAACAATGGTACAGTCAACAAATCCCTTCTGGATAAATTGACTTTAACGACTTCTAAACGAACAAACCACAAACTACGAACAACAGTTCCTCACGACTTGAAGAAACGCTATCCTCGCTGTTCCCATGATGAATTCATCGAATGTAGAGATAAAGCTATCTGGACTTATGAAAGCTGGAAAACACAACAGAGTCTTACCAAAAAGGAGCTGAAAAGACCACGATTCAAGAAGAAAACCCCCCGAATACAGTCAATAAATAGAGAACGGTTTCTAATGATTTACAGTCCCAAGAATACCGTTGCTAAAATTTGGTTGGTATTAAGGGATTCACTTGATACGAAAAGGTCTGGTAAATCAAACCATAAGAAACTTTGGCTACCTTTAGCATTGTCACCTTATCACAAACAGAAGATGAAACTAGAGAAGATAAAAACGTTGGAACTAGTATATTCTCCTAAAAATCAACAGTGGTGGGCACATTTCACCCTCCAATATACTGTCCCTCTTTACCATTCTACTCAACCACCTGCTGTGTTGGGAGTAGATCTAGGGATAAAGAAGACAGCTGTTGCAGTGTTACTTACCCCCTCTGGAAAAGTAATCATGGATAATATAAAATTCATCGTAGATAAGGAACGACAACAACAGATACATAAGCTAGATTACAGGATTAAGTCTATTCAAAGTGTGTTAGATACGCGCAAATACAACGGACAACCTACAAATCAGCTTAACGTCAAACTCTACCAACTGCGTAGAAGACTTCGCTCTGTTAAAGAACAGGAACTGGGATATGCAGTTAACCAACTAGTTGACTTTATTCTCCAGTTGAAAAAGCGATATAATCTGTTTATATCAGTAGGATATCCTGGTAAGATTCAAAAAAGTCACCCTCGCGGTAGCGGAAACAAATCCTTAAGAAGTTCGGTGCACAAGTGGCGCTTCCGTTTCTTTGTTACTAAACTGAAGCAAAAACTTGCTCTCCATGGATTTGAATCCCATCGGGTTGTAGTTATAAATGAAAGTTGGACCTCGAAACGATGTTCAAGGTGTGATTCACTTAACACTACCCGTACAGGTCAAGGACAATTTAATTGCCATGATTGCAGTTATGAACTTGATGCTGATCTGAATGGGGCAAAAAACATCGGGAAAAGGTTGATTCAATATGCTCTGAAACCTAAACAAGGTTTTACCAAGATTGGAGACAAACTTTCCAGTGACTACTACCCGATAACACTTTTCAAGTGTCTAGCGCCTTTAGGTCAATGGCTTAAGGATTCTGCCAAGAATCCATCGACTCTCTAGATTCGATAGGCTTGGTCAAGAATCCGTCATCTATTTAGATTCGACAGGTTCTGTAATGAGTGTCCATTAGCAAGAGATGATTCCTTTGAGCAGATTTACAGTATTGTATGTCTCTGTTCCAGAAAACCGGTACTGATACAATATGAATTGATTATCATTTCATTTTGTGCAGTTTTGCCACTATGGAGAACTCTGTTTCTTCAATATTACGCTGGTTTAGGATGAGTCTTGAGAGGACCTTTCTGAATACTGCAAAAGGCTTTTGGGAAGAGAATAACTCATAAACAGGGGAACGATAAGAATCAAATCGCAAACTCATGTGATAAATCAACAACAAACTTTTCTACGAGGTTTTACATTCTTTCCTACTTTTCCCCTTTTTTTTCCTTTTTTTCTTTCATAAAGACTTATATTAGATGATTTTCTGAAGGCTATTGAAGGTTTTTGAGGAGAGAATAACTCATAGTGAGAAAATAATCTAGTTTAAAATAAATCTAATGGTCAGTCTTTCTTATCATTGTTGGAAGAACTCATTTAACATTTGGAAAAATTTGAGTCTATTCAAATCTATATTTTCTATTCCATAATCTTCAAGGAAGTAGTTTACCCATTCTTTACTATAGTTATATCCGATACTCCATATTATAGCAGCAAAATCAAAATATCTGTCATTTATTCCTCCCCAAGACCAATCAACAAAACCACTAAGGGCATTTTCCTCGATCAAGATATTGGGTAAGCAATAATCACCATGAGAAAAAACAAGATCATATTCACTAGGTCTTATTTTTACTACTTCTTCAAATAATTCCTCAGGACTTTTATCAGACCATCTTTTGTCAAACTGTGTTGCATCAATATCTCCCTTTTCTATTCTTTCCTTCGCTAATTGTAATAACTTATCTGGTGTGTTATTTATTGGACATGTAGCTGTGGGAATTGAATGTATTTTTTTCAGACCTTCAGCTAGTATCTTAACATTTCTACGTTTTTCCTTGTCAGATTCTGTAAGGTGTGAAACCTTTCCTTCAATTTCAGATATTAAAAGAAATACTATATCATTCTCTTTTCCAAAATAAATAACTTCGGGAACCTCTAGTTTCTGTGATACCCATTCAAGGATAATTTTCTCTTTTTCTAGATCAAAAATAGACAATGACTTGTTGATTTTAAGATAAAGCGTT
Source organism: Candidatus Heimdallarchaeota archaeon (assembly GCA_019057375.1). GTDB lineage: Archaea > Asgardarchaeota > Heimdallarchaeia > Heimdallarchaeales > Heimdallarchaeaceae > UBA460. The sequence continues at coordinate 9,174 of DXJF01000121.1, read as the reverse complement.
TTTTCATCATTAAACAGCTTGAAGACTTTAGCTCTTGAACAGCCAATATTGTTTACCTCAAAGGAAAACTCTTTTAGAATCTCCTTAAGTTCTTCTGGGAGGTCTGTTGGTAGAGATTCTTTTTCCATTCAAATCAAATTGATTGATGATTATCCTCTTAAAATTCTTTGGACTTTAGTTAAAAAACGATTAAGAGTCAATAGAATATTTGTGACCACAATAAGAACAATATTCTTCTGCAATCTGTACTGAATAGTTACACTCGGGACAGACTTTGATACTCTTCTTTATCTCTTCAATACTTTTGGTATCAATGGGGTTATCTTTTCTCTTTAAGGTTCGAGATGATTTGTTTGCTCCTTTATCTTTGAATGAGGTAATTTTTGATTTTTTTGTAAAAACTATAACTATACCTAAAATCACTGGAATTAGAATACTTAATCCAACACCTAAGAATATCCACTTGCTAATACCAGCTGATGTAACAGCAAAGGGTTCATCTTGGATTAAGATTTTTACATGAACATCTTGAGTATTATCGAAATTATCTAAAATTATGTAATGGTTTTTGTATGGTTCTAGTTCACAGCTTACCTCTGTTGATTTTTCATTATAAACAATCAATTCTTTAGAGGAGCTAAGACCATCTCTCCATCTAAAATAATTTTGTGAATCGAAGATTAGAAGAGTTATATCAGAGTTTTCTATAACTTCAAATTGGATATAGATTTCTAAGTTATCTGAATACGTTCTATACATCCAGCCATTATAAGATTCTGCATAAACAATTCTTGTTTCTTTATGAATTGTTTCAGCTTGTGTAAAACTTAGAGAAACATAAATTGACATGAATAGAATTAGCAATATTAATTTTTTCTTTCTCAAAGTACAACACCAATCTGTAAACTTCAGCTTAGCTTTGGTAAATCATTCTTATATATGTTTACATAAACATTCCGACGATTATTATCCATACTTTCAAAAAAAACTTCTCATCAAATTGTCTTAAACACTAATTCCTGAAACTAGGGGTGATTGAATGCAAATTTTTAAACATCTTGAATAAGAAATTGTTTCCATTCAAAAACCAATATAAAGTTAATCTTCTAAAAAGGAGATATATCCAAAAAGATGCCTTCTTGTAAGGAAGATATTACTTCTAAAGCAGAAGTGTGTTTTCCTTAACTGAACTACATTTTCTAATAAAGTTTATTTACTATAGAAAGCCCCTAGGGTTAATGGTAAGAGTAGAGCTAGATCACCAGAGGCAAAAGATAAACAAATTCAGAGAATTATCACAGAAGCTAGAGAATTATTCTATGAAGTTGGGACTACGGGATTTAGTATGAGAGCATTAGCTAAACGACTTGATATGTCCCAAAGTAATCTCTATAACTACTACTCTAGTAAGAGAACGCTCTGGTTTGAAATTATGAGACAAGATTTTACTGAATTGAGAAATCAAATTCAACCAATTGTTTTGAATCATAAAGGAACATCTGTTGACTTATTGGAAAAACTTACTGATTTTTATTTTGATTTCGCGGAATCAAATTATAGAAGATATAAACTAATGTTTGTACTCCCACCACCACCAGCTGAGGGTCAACCTTCAGAAGATGAGAAATTTATTCCCCAAAAGACATTGAAACTCTTAAATTGGATTGAATCAACTCTCTCTCAAGGTTTGTCTAAAGATATCGATTCAAGCAAACTATCATTATATCTTTGGTCTGTAATTCATGGAACGGTACTATTGACAAATACAATCTTATTTGATCCAAATTATAGCGTTTCTAACTTTGGTTCAAAAACTGAGTTTAAGAATTTTGTAAAAGAACAACTCAAAAAGCAAATTTTCCAATTAATTATAGATTGAAAAAAATCAGTCGTTTTTTTCACACAAATCAAGTGAAAATGCATTAAGACGGTATTTGCAGATAAAAAACAGCTTTTGTATCAATCATTCTAATCATTGAAACAATATATAAGTGTTTGAATGAGCGTACAAAAATAAGGTGTAGGAAGGAAATTAAAATTAGTCCGTCTTAATCTTGCTGAAAACTAAGATGATTCCTTCCACGCCATTTTCCCTTACATCTATAAATAAACCAATTCTCAAAGTAGATTTAATCTTTTTTGACAATTTTCTAGTATTGCATTAATATTACATACAATTAATAAAGAAAATTCTTGAGTTTATAATGCAAATTCAATATATAATATTGAGAAAAGGCGATTTCAATGGAAGAGATAAAGCGTGAAGATTTAGTACGTCATCTTAAACATCATTCCAATAAGGATGTTATACTTAATCAAGAAACTATCGACTTTGTTTTATGGAAGTTAAATGAAATAAAGCATGAAGTTGGCATCAAACTAGAAACCAAAGAAAAATCCCCCTTTGTTAAAGCTAAGAGTGGAAGATAATTTCTTCATTTTGGGGGAGAAAGTTGTTAAGACTTAAATAAAACTTATTTGTCTCAAACCCTTATGGATTCATTTCTTGATTCAATTAAGTTTATTACAGATACTTTTGGAGTACGAATTACGGGTACAGAAGCAGATCATAAAACATGCAAGTATATAGAAGAAAAATTCCGCGCTCTTTCCTCTAATGTTGAAGTTGAGACATTTCCCGTGGTTGGAAGAGCTTTACAGAATCTTATTCTCTTCCTTGTATGGGGATATTTTATTTCTGTAGTAGCATATTTCTTCATTCCATTTCTAGCTCTAGTTCTAGCGGTTGTGATGTTAATTATTTACTATTTAGCAAGGTTCAAGGATAAGAATCTTGTAAATCTTTTAACTAAGAAATCCAGTTCTAGCAACATTATTGCTAGGTTTGAACCTGTAAACGAGAAAAAGAAGATTGTTATTTTCTCAGGACATCATGATTCAGCTTTTCACATGCCTCTATTTGAAAAAAGGATTTCTCAAATCACATTCATTCAAAATAGTGCAATAGCTGGAATAGCTTTGTTAGTTATTGCAGCTATTTGGAAATCAATATTCTTTCTTGCACCTGTAGTTGGGATATTCAAAGTATTCTCATATTCAATAGGATCTTTAGTCATAGATTGGTTACTCCTACCTGATTTAATCTTTTTATTAGCGTTAATTGGTCTAGGGTTTGGCTTTTATTTTATGGCAAATATGGTTACAAATACACCAGTTATGGGCGCAAATGATAATTTGACCTCGGTAGTTATGTTGTTTGCTCTAGGAAAACATCTGAAGGAGAATCCTCCAAAGAATATAGAAATAAGATTAATTTCATTTGGAGCAGAAGAACCTGGTCTGGTGGGAAGCAAATATTATGTAGATAAACGAATTGATGAGTTAAAGGATGCCATAAACATAAATTATGAAACATTAGGAAGTGGAAAATTAGGTGTAATAGCTAAGGAGAAAGATAATAATGTGGTTCATGACAATGAATTGGTTATCTATCTTCACGATCTAGCGGAAAAGTATGGTTTTGATTTGCCCGCGAAACAAATCCATTTTGGAAATACAGATGCTGGTAGTTTCTCTAAAAAGAACATTTCAGCAACAACAATATTCGCATTTGGTAAAAATGATGTCTTTGATCTCTGGCATTCAACAGAAGATGTAGTAGAGAATTTGGATGAACAGCTGTTACAGCAAGCATTTGGACTTACGATAAAAATCCTAGAAGAACTGGATAAATAAACTAGCTTTGAAAGATAGTGTTTCAGTAAAAATGAAGATGGTAGCGCCGAATGGACTTGAACCATTGATTCTATCATATTACCTGAACAATGAACATTTGATCATTACAATAAACAGTCCAATTCCCTATCAGTGGAAAAACGAGATTGATAGTAGTCATCAGCTGCCAGAATGCTGGTATAAGTGTATATCCTTTATATCTTGCTCTTATAACGATTAATAATCTGAAAGCTTTCTCATCAAAAATCACTTTAGGCTCTGCTAATTCCCAGCTAGCAGGATAAAAATTAGTAGTAGTTGCATTAAGTTCCCAATCTTCATATAAATCTGTAACGGGCTGGTAAGAGATTTCAGTTAGTTCTGGATACCATTTAGGGTATTGAATAGCAAGAAAAACTATACCACAACTAAGAAGGACTACAAGTGTGAAAACGTTAAAGCTCTTAATCATTCGAGAACTTTTTATCATAGAAGTACAATATTGAAGGAACAGATATTAATTTTTGGGAAAAAATGAAGATGGTAGCGCCGAATGGACTTGAACCATTGATCTTCGGGTTTTTCAGTTTAAAATTCACAAATTTTGAACTTATGAGCCCGACGGGTTTTCCACGCTACCCCACGGCGCTTTTCTTATGGCTTTCTTTTCCTCCTCTTCTTTTAAATCTTTGTTTTTACAACTAAAGCTAGTTAGGGTAAAGAAAGGATTATTTTGTTAATCGTTTTACGGAAAAGTTCATAACTTTCCATGAGGGCTTCTATTTGCATGCTTACTGAGTCAGATGAATCTCGCTATGTACATAAGGTTCGACCAAGAATTTCTACTATCTTCTTACTACTGATAATAGATGTTCTTGCTTACTATGTACCATACAGAAATGATGTACTCATTGGAGATTTGTTTGGTTTGTCACTCTGGTTTTATTTTGGAATACTTAATGCCATTATGATTGTTTTAGTTTATATCTTTGTCAAAGGTCAAGTATCTATAGACTTTTCTTCAAAAAAAGTAATCTTCCATGAATTCACGAAAAGTAAGTCTTGGAATTTTGATGAATTAAGGGGCGTTTATTTCCTCGCGTATTACGGGGATTACCTTGTTAGAATCAGAACACATAGATTGAGATTGTTGGACATTCGAGTAAATTTTGATGAAGCCTATGAGCTTATAGACAAATTCGAAGAGGTTGGAATCCATCTTACAACCATTAGGCAAGATCAAGGCAAGCGAATTTCTAATACCTTTCCCCTTCTACTCTCTAAATTTGAGAAGAAAAAACCAAAAGGGTTCAATCCAGAAATTCCTGATTGGAGTCGTAATGTCACCTTGAAAACTAAACTGATTTCAATTACCATGGCTCCATTTCTCTACATTTTAGGGGCTACATTAATAGTTCGTATTCCCTATTTATTAACAGGTCTAACTACAACTAAAGGGATTGTTACCTTTGTTTACGGCTTTACTGCATTCTTGCTTTTTGATGGTGGGTTGTATTTACTCTTCGGAATGTCGGTCTTGGTTTTACTAGCTAAACGGATTATAAGAAGTAGTTCCTCCTCTCAATCAGCTGAAAATCCAGATCTACCCACTAATGAGTAAGTTTAATTTATTTCAGATTTATTTCACTCTATGACTGAATTTCTCGGCTTAATTGGATCCTGTGCAAGAACTCAAGAGAGAAATGCTTCTAGCGAACTCTATTATCTGCTTACAGAATTACTGGGTTATCAGAATGTAGATATTTCACCTGATTCTGCTATTTCTGGTTTGTTTATAGCAAGATTTGAAGAGGATCCTATCAAGACTCTTCAAAGAATTGAAGAAGAGCTTGAAAAGGATAGAACTGTTTTACAATATACACTCAAACTTGTTCCTACTCAATATCGAGTTGCTACTACCTTGGAAGACATGAGGGAAGTAACAAAAAAAATCACCCTTAAGATTAAGGATGATGACTCTTGGAGAGTCACTCTTCGTAGAAGACATTCACAGCTCTCTCGCAATGAAATAATAACAGCTGTAGCTTCCGAAGTTAATGTTGGAAAGGTAATGCTAGATAACCCACGTCATTACATAGTAGTAGAAATTCTTGGAAAATGGACCTATTTGTCTCTATCACCACAAGCTGAACTCTCAATTTCACTGGATGAAGATCTTACACCTGAAGACAATTTTACATTTTAGATTTTAGAAAAGAAAAAACAAAAAAAAAATAAAAGAATTTGAATGAATATTTTCAAATTTAGAGGTCTCTGGCTATTTAAAGGTCTCTTGCGGAAACAGTTTTTCTTCCGTTTGCTTTGGCTCTGCCAGCTGCTAATTTAACGAGTTTAGCAACTTTTTCGTCTAAAGCTTTTAGAAGGTCACCGCCGACTTTATAATCTCCAAGTTCCTTGACGTAATCTCTGACTTTAGATTGTACGATCATCATTTTACTTGCACTTCTGTCGGTTTTGACTTGCCACGGGGGCAAGCACGGTAATAACTTCCGTACTCTTATTAAAAACCTTTTCGGTTATGTCGAAAAATTACGGTATTACACACGTTCTAATTGAAGAATTCGTTAAAAAAGTTTTTTTTAAGTCTTAAAACTGCGGTTTTCACCGTTTACAGGCTATTTTGTCCTTAAATTGCAATGGAGCTAATTTTGGGCGTATTTCATGGCTTTAAAAGCATATGGAAAAAGGCAGTTATTTGTCTATAAAAATTGAAGAAAAAGATGGTTTTGATCATAGATTCTCTTTGAGTAAATTACCGAGTTTACGGACACCTACATCAATCATCTCTTTTGACACAAATGAATACCCTATTCTCATTCCACCAGTGATCACTTTAAGTGGTTCAATCTCTCTAGCTTCAGGGTCATATGAATGTCCGCTAGGTGGATAAAACGCTGCTCCTGGAACCACCAGAACTTCGTTGGGCATTAAAATTTCTTGGTTAAACTTCCTTACATCAAATGTATAAGCCTTTTCTCCTTTAGGTTGATACCAGATAAAGAATCCTCCTGATGGATTAGTGAAATCACCTTCTGGAAAAGTTTCCAGGAGTCCATTATATGCCGCATCTTTCTGTTCCTTGTACTTCTGAATAATTTTTGGTAGTTCGTTGTCTATATATTTATCATAATAGATTTCAGCAACCCTTTGTGTAAGAGTTGGAGTACAGAGATCTAAATATCCCTTTGATTTCTCAGCTTCTGTGAATAAATAATCTGGCATAATAGTATACCCGATTCTAATTGGGGCTGCTTCTTTTGAAGAAGTTGAAGTGTATATTACACGCTCATTATCTTTATCAAGAGTTTTCATGGTTGGCTTTTTTTCTTCAAATTGCATCTCTTTGTAAGCTGCATCACAAATAACGATAACATCATGTCTTTCGGCAATGTCAAACAACTGTTCTCTTCTTTTTATTGGAAGAGTTGTCCCTTTTGGATTGTCACTATCTTCAACCACATAGAGGATTTTTACTTTTCTTCCAAATTTTTTTTCAGCTTTTATGATTGTATCTTCAACATATTCGGGAATTAATCCTTCATTGTCTGTTGGAGCTGTAACCACATGACCTCCAACTTTTACAACAGTTGTGACAAACCCTAGATACGCTGGTGATGGAGTTACTACAATATCTCCTGGATTGATTAGAATATCTAAAGCTAAATAAATCGCTTGTTGGGAGCCTGTAGAGATTAGAACCTTCTCCCAATCTTCTTCTCCACTTATACAATTCAATTTATCTTTTTTCACTAGTCTTTCGGCAAGAACTTTTCTAAGCCCAGGCCAACCAGCTGTCTGACCATATTGAAATTCATTTATCACTCTTTGTTCGTCAGTATCATAATATTCCGCTAGTTCTCGTAAGATCTGTGGAAATACTTTTGTTGGTAGATTTCCAGGTAAACCTCCGGCAAGATAATATTTTGTTTTGTTTTTTAACAATCGTCTTATTTCGCTTTCAGGGACATCTTGTGTCCAATCTGCTAATAACTCTCTCATGGGATCCATATCTTTCACATCAACTTTATATGGTTTCTAGAACTGTAGTTGATAAAGGTAGTTCATCTAAAAGATTTTCTCTATAACCTCTTTGACTTGACGCACTAAACTTTTGAAGTACCACTACTTTATACTTTTATGGAGAATATTAGAGCAGCTATTGTAGGCGGTGGTCCTGCAGGTTTACAAGCAGCCATTTCTTTGTCTAGAGCAGGAATGACTCCTACTGTTTTTGAAGAGCACCCCTCTATCGGCCAACCCATTCAGTGTGGGGAAGGTTTAAGTATCCATGCCTTTGATGATTTTTCAATACCTATTGAAGAAAGTAAGTTATGGGTAGGTCTCCATAAAAAATGTAAATTGGTTTTTCCAGAGAGTAGAGTTACTTATGGAGATATTCAAGCATACATGATTCGAAGAGATAAATTTGATCAATACTTAGCGAAGAAAGCTATAAATCTTGGAGCAGAAATAATTACAGCGACTAAAGTTCATTCCATTCAACAGAATTCAGAGGGAGTAATACTAAACTCAAAAGGAGAAGAAACAAAGCGAATTCAAAGTAATTTAGTTATTCTAGCAGAGGGAGCAAGAGCTAAACTTGCTCAAAGTTTGAGTTTTGCACCTCCCTCTCCTCTGATTCATGGTTTTGAGTACAAAGTAGAAGGTGAATGGGGGGAAGAGTTAGAATTTCATTTCGATTCAGAAAAATATCCTTATGGATATATCTGGATATTTCCAAGAAAAAACGAAACAAATATTGGGATTGTTACTACAGCAAAGGAGAGAAAAAAGAGATTGGATAATTTCTTGAAACAAAATAATATTTCCGGTAAAATTTTGAAAAAGATGGGTGGTCTAATTCCAATGAAAGGTCCAATACCTAATCTCTATCGTGATAATGTGTTGGTTGTAGGAGACACTGCTGGAATGGTTAACCCCATTTTCTATGGCGGAATTAGAATGGGAATGACAAGTGGAGAAATTGCAGGGAGAATAGGTGCTAAATTTCTAACCAGTAAAGAGGAAAACCAATCTTATTCCTTATCAAATTATCAATCAGAAATTTTGAATTTCAAATTTATGGATGAAATCAATCTTAAATGCCATAACTTTTTTTACAGTCGTTCCAATAAATTCCTCTCCAAGCTAGGAAAAATCTTGAATAACCAATATATCAATAGAATCTCAGGAAGGGAAAAAATCAAGGTTCTTTCCAATTTATTAATGGAACCTGGACTTCTAAGACACCCAAAAGGATTGTTTCAAATCTATAAAGGTTTCAAAATAGCGAGAGATTGGGGGTTCTAATTTATCACATAACATAATAGTTAAATGCGTGATATTGAAGGAGTGATTGACTGAAATGATTATTCCAGTAAGATGTTTTACTTGTGGAACTTTGATAGCTGACAAATGGGATGAATTTAAGGTAAAAATCAAAGAGGGAGAAGATTCTGAAAAAACTCTTGACATGTT
>DXJF01000120.1 GCA_019057375.1 Candidatus Heimdallarchaeota archaeon | reverse complement strand
TGCTTTCATATTTAGGAATAATTACTTTTGAGGTTAAAATATTGGCCTTATAAGCAAAACTTGCCTCAAAAGTTATATTAGACGGCTTCTTTACAACATGATTTTCCGAAAGACAGATATATTCAGCATATCCACTGCCATTATCTGCAACGCTTTGTTAAGTTTTATCGTTTTGTACCACAGTTATTACTACATTTCCCTTTTTGTGCCCTTTTTCAACGTACTTGTGAGCTTCTACGGTTTTTTCTAATGGATAGCTTTTATCTATGACAGCTTTGAATTTTCCTGTTTCACAGATTTCCTTGAGGATGGTTAGGTCTCCTTTTATTTTTGAAGCTTTATCCATACCTCCACTATGTTTGTTAACGTTAAGGAAGATACCTGTTTCCTTTAGGGTTTGTTTACCTCTCTTATCCATTTTACCTACTGCATCGAAAACAACATCATATATAGGACCACTTTGTGAGAAATCTTCTTTTGTATAATCTATGACCTTATCTGCTCCTAATGATTTAACCATTTCTAGATTTTTCGTACTACATACTCCTGTCACTTCTGCTCCAAAGTACTTAGCAATTTGTACAGCTGTAACTCCAGTACTTCCTGAAGCTCCATATATCAATATTTTAGTACCTTTCTGGATGTTTGCTTTTCTTAGAATCTTTAGAACTGTAATCCCAGAATTAGGAATAGTAGCTGCTTCCTCAAACGTCATATTAGTAGGTTTTAAAGCAAGTACCTTGTTCTCAGGCATACAATTATATTCCGCATATCCACCAAATTTTGACCATAAGGTAGAAGCGAAAACTTGATCTCCTACCTTAAACTGTTTTACATCCTTTCCAATTGCTTCAATTTCTCCAGATAACTCCATCCCTAGAATTTTTCTCCTTGGTTTTCGAATCCCTAAAAATACTCTAGCCATAATCCATTCAGCTGGAGGAACGGTGAAACTTCTCATTCTCACATCCCCTGCGTGCACAGTTGATGCATATACCCTGATTAATACTTCATCATCTTTAGGGATAGGTTTGTCTACCTCTTTGAGCTGAAGAACTTCCGGAGGCCCATATTTTTCATATACAATAGCTTTCATTTTCATATAGAATCATAATTAATTTAAGGTTATTAGTTTTTCTTTTGCCCAAAAATCCCCGCACATCATACTTTGCTAACAAATATTTATAGTTATTTCTAATAAATGTACGAACATCATCTGTAAAGTATGTTGCATGACCAATATACTCTTTTACTTTCTTTCTTCAGGCATTATGTGTGATAGGTTTCAGCTAAATATGATTTAAAGCTATGACTACATATCCTTTCTTAAGCCCTTTTTCGACATAGTCATGAGCCTCAGCAGCTTGTTCCATAGAAAAACTTCTATCTACGTAAGATTTAATCTTCCCAGCATCTACTAGTTCTTTGATAGCATCTATATCTTCTTCTAATGATAATGCACACTTTACTTTCTTGTTACCTACTATTTTAGTCCTTAGCGCTTGGAGCAGCTGTCTAGATTTAAAGTTGGCTAGAAGATAGATTCCGTTTTTGTTCAACACTTTTTTGCTACGTCTAAATGAACTCTTACCTAATACATCAAAAATAAGATCATATGTTTCTCCGCTTTGTGTAAAATCCTCTTTAGTGTAATCAATGACTTTGTCAGCTCCCAAGGCTTTTACCATTTCTAATCTTGGTGTACCACATACCCCTGTAACTTCTGCTCCGGAGTTTTTGGCTATCTGTAATGCCATACTTCCTATCCCTCCAGAAGCTCCATTGATAAGGACTTTTTGACCAGCTTGAATATTTACTTTACTTAAAATATTTCTTGCAGTCATTGAATTACCTGATACTGTAGCAGCTTCCTCAAAAGTTATATTGGTTGGTTTTAGTGCAACTGTCCCTTCTTCGGGCATACAAAGATACTCAGCATAAGCACCCATGTTCATTCCAACATATGCAAAAACCTCATCACCTTCTTTAAACAGTTTAACATCTTTACCTACAGATTCAATTTTACCAGAAAACTCATTTCCAAGAATGTTAACTTTTGGTTTTCTAAAACCAAAATATTGTTTTGAAATTAGCCAGAACAGGAAAGGCATATGAAACTTTCGAGGAGAAATACTCTTCAAATTTCTAGCGATTAAATCCCCAGCATTAATATGTACTGCATGTACTTTTATCAGTATTTCATTATCTTTAGGAGTTGGTTTTTCTACTTCCTTAATCTGAAGAACCTCAGGAGGTCCAAATTTTTCATAAACTATTGCTTTCATCTTTATTTCACCTTTCTTCTTAAATATACAGATTCAACTTGATTTATAAAAATTATCACAAAAAAAGATGAAAAGAAGAAATTATCCCTTCTTTGGTCTTAGTTTGAATACTGAAATTAGGACTAATCCTATTGCTAAGTAGATAGCAGTTATGATAATCAAAGAAACAAACTCAAAGATCAAATCTGAGAATGTTTGACCATAAATCAAAACATCAGTTATCATATTGTTTGCTAAGTTAGTTGGTAATATATCAAATACACCAAATGTGTTACCGCTTACTTGAAACATAGGAATATTCTCGATTCCCCATACTGGAAAGAAAGTTATCATGTATAATGGTATGGCAACTACACTAGCAATGGAACTAGCTATCGTTCCTTTCTTCGCAAATGCTGCAATCATCATTCCAATTGCTAACATAGATAAAGACATAATCCATGCTATAAATCCTGCAAGAACAAATGAACCTATTGCGTTATAACCAAATGCTAGAGATAGAGCAAACAAAACAACTATTTGAACTAGAGCTACTAATAGCTGTGCAAGAGACATTCCACCAATTAAATGAATTGCTCTTGTTGGTGTAAGCTGTAGTTTTTCCAAAGTTTTAAGTTCATACTCCTCTGCAAAGGTTGAAGATACAAAAACTATATTCAATACAATTCCAATTATCACTAAACCTGGAACCATCAAATCAAAGACAGTTGTATTTCCAACAATTCCAATGTAGTTTTCAACAATTACACTTTCACCTGTAGTATCTCCTAAGCTTAATCTAGTAACATCTACGAATTCGTTATAAATTGTAGTGAAGGTTGAAACTGCACTATGATAAACTCCAGTTGCTGGATCTCCAACAACTGTAATAATAACATCATTTTCAAAGTTGAAGATTACTTCGCTGAAATTTTCAGATATTATTAGCGTAAGATGAAGCCCATGTTCTTCATAGATGAGATAATCTTCTACAGATTGATTATATTCAGGGGTTTCATACACATAAAAGATATTGATAGGATCTTCTCCTTCTCCAACTGGATAAGTAACATTTTCAAGTGTACCTATTAGAGATTCTCCAAACTCATAAGATGTTGATACATTTGTGAATCCTATGTCCTCATTGATTACAAGAATACTGAATGATTCAACAGAAGATGAAGCTCCTCCAAAAGCGACACCCATAAAAATCATAAGTATAGCTGGCATAGCTACTGCTATTATTAGGAAAAGTTTTGAACGGAAGATTTCTTTAATATATTTCAAACCGATTTTGTATGTTGTTCTAAATTCATAACCTAATTTCTTAGTTAAAGAAATGAATTTATTCTGATTATCACCTTTACTTTCCATTCTAATCACCTCTCAGCTCCTTTCCTGTAAGACTTATGAAAACCGTCTCAAGAGATTGTTTTGTTATCTTCACATCAAGCACAGTAAAGCCTTCGTTTTCTATGGAGTTTAGAATTTCAGGAATTTTCGATATAGCATTTAAAGTTTTAACTAAAATGATTTGATCTTTCTTTTCAACAACTAGGTCTTTTTCAGATTTTTGTACTTTTGCAACTAAATCTTCGTTAAATTCTTTATTAATTTCCAGTTCGAGAATATCTCCTTTACCATGAGTATTTTTTAAGTTTTCAGGGGTATCTACAGCTAGCATTTTACCTAAATCTAGTATTCCAACTCTATCAGATAATGCGTCAACAATTTCCATTAGGTGACTTGTAATTATAATAGTCTTATTTTCTTTGGAAGCAAAGTCTCTCAAGTAATCATATAGATAATTACGTGTTTGTGGATCCAATCCGACAAATACTTCATCTAATAATAAGATTTGAGGATCATGAACCATCCCCATAGCAAGATTTAATCTTCTTTGCATACCACCAGATAGTTTAGATGCTAACTTCTTCTTATGATCAACTAAGTATAATCCTTCCAAAAGATGATTGATTCTTTCTTTCAGTTCTTTGTTCGGAATATTATAGGTAGTTCCTATTAAATTGAGATTTTCATAAACAGTTAAGTTTTTCCAGAATGCTGTTTCTTGAGGTACATATCCAATGTGATGTTTCCATTTAGCGGAATTTATATTGAGTTCTTCTCCATCAAATAAAATATGACCTGAAGATGATTTTAATAATCCTACGATCACACGTATTAGGGTTGTTTTACCAGCTCCGTTGGGCCCTAAAAGACCAAATATCTCTCCCTTGTTAATTTCTAGATCCAAAGAATCAACAGCTTTAACACGATTCGTTTTATAAACTTTGGTTAAATCTTGAATCTGTATTGCTATTTCACTCATTGGATAAAAAAATCTTCAACTCTTTTAAATTTTTTCCCAAATTTCTGAAATAAAACTCCATAAATATCTTTCATACCATTGAAAATGATTTATTGGAGAAAAAAGATAGGATTTTGTTTGAGAATACTCCTACATAGAAAAACAATTCTTTTTTTGTTCCTAAGTAAACTTCATCTGTGATTGATTTCTGAGATTTGTTTTTGTAGTAGATATTTGTGTTCTTCCTATTTATTTCTAAATGCATCAAATATTACTTCATTACAGTTGTCACATGTAAAGGCGATGAGTCCATCACAACCTTCTATAGTGCAATGCTGAACACTCTTACACTTCGAGCAATAAGCTAAACTGTATTCTGTAATATCTACATATTTTATCAAATCTAAAAAGCTATCATTTCCCATTATTATAGTATATTTCTTGTTTTTTAGCTCATCTAGAACTAGCAAATTGTGTGTGATCTCATGTATATATCCTTCATCATCGATAATTCCTTTTTCCAAAACATTCTGTAAGAATGGATGAATATCTTTTTTCTTAATATTATCTATTTCAGCTGGAAATCTTGCAAGATGATCAATATGATTATCCTGTTGATAAGACAATTCATATTGATTGCTATTCACTCCATCTTTCTTTATCTCTTCTTGGATAAACCAAGTCATAAAATCCATTGCAGAAATAATATAATTAAACGATCGCATAGATTTGCCATTTTTCATAACTTGAAAAATATCCCCCTTATTCTCACTTGTTTTTTGCATTCTTATTCACTTTTTCTTGGAAAATTAGAAATAAAAAGTGAGCAACGCAATAGCAGTTTCCGTCTTCTGCATGTACTAATTTTCGATTTGATGAAAAACCACAGAGATAACATTTATCGTTTTGGTTCACTATTTTTTCCTCCATTTCACCTAACTAATCGTCATATGTATTAACAAAATATAAATTTATTCATAAATAAATCTCAATAAATATAGACTTGTAATGATAAATATAGCTGCTCAATAATAATAATAAATAAACTATAATTAATATAGAGATATACAACAACAATAATACCCTACTTTGTTGCTAGATTATTCTAGAGTTTTTTGTGCAAAATGTTTTTATTTTAGTGATTCAGCAACCCCAAGTGAATATATATGTCTGAAATAATAGAATCTAATCGAACTTTTGAAAGAAGATTCGACATAGATTGGTTAAGAATTATTGCTATATTACTTGTATTTCTTTTTCACTGTATAAGACCTTTTGACATGATTGATTGGCATATTAATAATACAGTACAGAGTGAAGGAATGACAATTGTCATGTACTTTCTAGGTGGTGCAGGAATGCCCATATTTTTCATTATAGCTGGTATGGCTACTTTCTATGCTTTAAGGAAAGTCAAAGGTGGGCAATTTGCCTTATTCAGAATTATTAGATTACTTGTTCCATTCGCTATAGGTTTATTTACACACATTCCTCTTCAGGTTTATCTCGAGAGGGTTAATCATGGAGATTTTGTAGGTACATTTTCTCAATTTTATCCATCTTATTATAATGGAACGTATGCCTATGGTGGTAATTTTGATTTCTTTGGATTGCACTTGTGGTTTTTGGCGCTACTTCTCGTCCTCTCATTGCTTACATTACCATTTGCCGTGTATTTTAGTAAAGACAAGAATCTCGATAAACTTGATAAATTCACAAATTTCTTAAACAAACCGGGTATATTATTCCTTTTTCCAATACCAATATTGCTAATTGAAATAGGAAATTATTTGACAGGATCACACATTTATAATTTAGGTGGTTGGAATGTTTTTTCACATTTGTTATTTTTTGTTTATGGTTACATATTTGCTACTAATTTTAAATTCAGAAAGACAATCGAAAAACATGCTATTCCTGCAATTGTTATTGTAGTTGCTTGTACGGTTCCTTTAATCTTACAGGACAGCTTTAATCTTAGTGAAACTATGTCCAATGTTCTCTTCTGGATACTTGGAACTATTTATAGCTGGTGTATATTAATAATTCTCCTAGCTTTTGGTAGTAAATTCTTAGATCGCAATAACAAAGCTAGAAAGTTCCTAAATGAGCTTGTTTTGCCTTTCTATGTTATTCATCAAACTGTAATTGTTGTAACTGCTTTCTTCATTGTTCAGTTAAATATACATTTCCTAGCTAAATTCACTATTCTTCTACTAATAGCACTAGTAGCAAGCATTGTTTTGCTTATGATTATAAAATATATCAATCCTTTACGATTCATGTTTGGTATGAGATGGAAAAAAGGATTGTTAAAAAGAACGAAAGAAAAAGGAGATGTTCATACCACAAGTAATTGAAAATTAAAAGACTGAATATACAGGAAATACCTTATATGACCGATACAGTTGAAAAATCAACTAGTAAAACCTTTACAGAATTAGAGAGGAGATATGATTTAGATTGGTTAAGAGTAATTACAATTTTCTTTGTTTTCATTTATCACTGCACAAAGTTTTTTGACAGTGATCCGTTTAATATTAAAAATAACCCACTTGATTTTGTTAATGGAACCATACCACTTAGTAATTACAAAATATTAGCAAATACAGTTTATTTAACTTCAATAGGTTTACCTATCTTCTTCATTATTGCTGGAATGAGCATGTTTTATGCATTGGGATACTTAGAAAAAAAAGAAATCAAAATAAGAAAGTATGTTCTTCTTCGTTTCATTCGATTAATTGTACCATACCTAATCGGTATGTTAACTTATATCTCACTTCTTGTTTTTCTAGAATGGACCAATAAAGACCTCATCTCAATTTCCTTCTTTGTGTTTTATCCTACATATTTTACTAATGGAGTTTATGGATTTGATGGAGGAGCATTCTCAGTTTTTGGACATCATCTATGGTTCTTAGTTATCTTATTCCTATTTACTCTAGTAATGCTACCTCTCTTCGTATATTTGAGAAAAGAAAAATTCAGATCGGGATTTTCTAAAATTGCTTCCTTCTTCACAAAACCTGGAACTATATACCTTCTAATTATACCAATTTACATTATGGAAGTACTACATAGTCTTTATCTTAGGGATTTGCCACGACTTGGTGGATGGGACTTTTTCACTTATATATTCTTCCTTTTCTTTGGTTACTTGTTTGCTTATGATAAGCAATTTAGAACAGCATTAAGGAAAAACTTCATCATTGCTATAATTCTTGGACTGCTTTCAACAGTAGCACTCATTTTTATGAATAGTTTCTATTTTGATGCTATTTGGTTAGATCCTAGTTTTGATAACATTTCAATTCTGTTTCATTTGGCTAGAGTGATTTTCTCTTGGAGTTGGATAATCGTAATTCTAAACTTAGCGGATAAGTATCTCAACAAGAAAAGTGAAGCTGTGAAGAATCTGAATGAAGTTGTTTTACCATTTTACATTATACATTTTGTTATTTTGGGTGTTATTGGTTTTTACATCGTACAATTAGAATTTCTAGTTATAAGCGAATTTTTACTGATTTTCCTAATCTCTCTTGTTGTTATAATTGCTCTTCTCTTTCTAATCAGAGAGTTTAATGTATTTAGATTTATTTTTGGAATGTCAGTAACAAAGAAGAAAAGTATCGCTAGATTCTTCAAAAAGAAGAAGACTTCTAATGATGAACAAGTAAGGAAATAAGTAATTCATGGATAAGTTAT
>DXJF01000119.1 GCA_019057375.1 Candidatus Heimdallarchaeota archaeon | reverse complement strand
ATCGAAAATAAGGATGTACGATTAAGACTATTCAAGAAATATACACCTGGAGAAAATCTAGTGAGAATCCTGGATAAGAGAAGAAACCTGCAGAAATTGGGCTTTAATATGGTTTTAGGTTATCCGTTTGATACTGAAGGAAATGAGTTCTATACAAAAAATCTTGAGCACATTTTCAATATTGATGAATCAGGTTTATGGTTGCATTCAAGTGCTGAATCAGATGAAAGAAAAGGTGTTAAATTTACACGAAGAGTTTTTGTCCCAGATGATGGGGGTATCCTCATTTTGGATAAGTTTTCCTTATTATCTTTTCGATTAAAGCATTATCTGAATTGTTTAGAGTTTCATTAGAAATTATTTTTTCATTACATAGGGAGATGTCATAGCTGAAAGTAACGCACTGTAATTGAGGTTGAACTCCACCTCATTTCCCACATTTAAATCTATTTCCTTTGCATCAACTATGATATGGTCACTGCTCGCCCCAAGGATGTTAATCGCTGATCTGGGAGTTAGTCCAGAAACTAGAACATCTTGTAATCCAACTCCAAGTATAGCTCTTCTTATTTGTCCACGATCTTGAAATTCTGGAATATTACCAAATGCGTCTTGACATATCTCTCCATAGGGTACAGATGGCTTTATTTTCGATTCAATGACCTCTGCTACCAGTGTAAAAGCATCTGTGAATAATCCTGGGATTGGTTTTCTATAGAGGGTTTCACGTCCCAAATAGATCGATTCACCCAGTCTTAAGTTATTGATCCTTCCAACATCCTTTGTGGACATGAACCAGGTATAATTGGCTGAGTTCCCACCTGAAACAAACTCCAATGTCAAGTTGAACCTCTCTTCAACCTCTCTAGTGAGTGAGGACAAATATCCCATTTTCTCCTCGTCCGGTTTGATCCCTCCAAGACAGGCCAGATTTGTTCCTATGCCTGAAAGCTTAATCCCTTCCAGCTCTACTACCTCTCTTACCATGTCCTCTAAATCCGAAGTCATTAACCCCTCTCTTAGATCACCCAACTCTACCATTAAAATGATTTTATGGGTGGTATTGTTTTTCATAGCAAACTTTGAGAGGTTTTTGACTACTGATAGCTCCGAATTAAGACTAATGTCGGCATACTTTACTACTGATTCAGCTTGGCTAGGTATGGGTGTTCTTAACAGGACAAACTGTGCCTGTATGCCTGCTTTACGCATCCTCCTGATATTGGCTATCCTTGAATCAGCAAGAGTATTTATTCCGCTTTTTACCAAGATATCAGCGATCTTGGGATTTCCACAAACCACCTTTGTTACGCCAATTACCCCGATACCTTTTGAACCGTAAAGTTCCTTCAACTTTTTGGCATTATGGGCAATTTTTGCAAGGTTTATCTCTATCCTGGGGGTTTTCATACCAGTCACTCTATCTTAGATCATACCTCTTTATCGCAATCTGGACTATTTCAGCAATTAATTCTTTGCTATGTTTTCCTTCTGCAGCGGCCATAAATCCCATATAGCTATGAGGTTTTTCTACTGGCGTGCACATCAGACCTGCAAAAGTATTTCCTTCAAGCAGTAAGGGTCCGTCCTCTGTTAATTTAGTATCTATCCTTCCATAATCCTTGAAACCTAATACTTTGTAAGCTTTAATTGCCAGCAATTGCATCTCTAATGTTTCTTCTTTTGTTAGTTTTGCAGGGCAGAAAAAACGATCATTGTCAATTTCTTTCTTATCATATGTCAACGTGACATTCCTTTCACTACACACTATCTCCAAAGGTGGGAGTGGCCTTATATCTTCATTATTACCTAAAACACCTAATGTTATTTCCCTTCCTTTTAAGAATCTCTCAATTATGACTGGCTGTTCTATGGTTTTATATCTTTCCAGTACACCTTTTACCAATTGATCATAGTTTTCAATAACAGAGTCCTCATTTATTCCAGCACTACCTCTTCCTGCTACAGGTTTTATAAAAAGTGGATAATCAAAAGGTGGATTTTCCTTAAAAATCCTACAATCTGCTTCTGTTTTTGCTACATGGAAAGGTGATGTAGGCAAACCCGCATGCTGCAACATCCTTTTTGCAAGTGATTTGTCTGCTGTAATTGCTATTGTGAAAGTACCAGAACCAACATAAGGTATCTCAATCTCTTCTAATATTGCAGCTTCCACCATACTGGAAACGTTAAATACAAGATCAACATTTGCTTTTCTTAAATCATTAATAAAATCCGGACCCCAATCTATTATACAAACGTCATATCCTGAATCAATCAAAGCTTGTTGGTGATGTGCTACCTCTTTGTAAGTTTCGTCAACAACAGTAGTATAACATGCAAATTTTTCTTGTAATTTGAAATTACCCCTTTTTTTGTTCAGTAATCCTATGTTAAAACGTCTTTTTTTCGGAGAACTCACTCTTAATCTGAGCCATCCTTTCTTTTAGAGATATTTGTGTTCATTATCATAAATATCATAGAAATTGAATATAAGCAACTTAATAAACATTATTTTGAAAACATTATATTTAAACTAATAACTATAGAGAATAACTCTGATACTATAAGAAATAATTTAGGTGTTATGTACGAAACCTGGTGGTGGAGAGGAGCTGAAAGGTTTGAAAAATTAATCTACCATTTCAATGAAGGAATCAAATATTTCAATATGCTAGAGCTACAAATACGAGATCCTAATAGATCTCATGAGTTTAAAGAGGGATGGTATGCGATAAAATACCCTGATGGATATGTTGGGCATCTATATGATTTACCCAAAATGGAAAAAATCAATATGAATATATTGGAAGAGAAAATTCCTGATTTGAAACCAGGAAAAACTACAAATACGTCAACATCTTGGATTGTTTTTGCAGATACATGGCAAGAAATTAGACAGATTTGGAAAGAAATCTATGAGAATCCTTCTAAAACAAATCTGGATTTACAGAGTAAAGTTGGAGATACAAAAACTATTGGTCTGTTTAAAGACACAGAGAAGGGAATACTTAGTAAAGGTTTAATTCTAGATAAATCCCAAGACACAGTAAGTGTTATAGTTGATACTTTCAGAGAAGCAGAGTTTAATGGTAATCTAGTACTTAGAATTCGTGACCTAGAAATAACTCCTGATGTTGCCAAAGTTGACAAAATCAAACAACAAAAATGGATTGAGGAATTCAAAATTGTTCAAGGACAAAACAGACTTTATTCAGGATTATTGGTTCATGATACATTATCACGAATTTACAAATATCCAGTAGCTATAGGGTATTTTGACAAAACAAAAGAGGTTTTAGTTCAAACAGTAACCGACGATAAAGGGAGATATTTAGAGGTAGATAATGGATTTTTAAAATACAAAGGTAGTTCTGATTTTCGAGGTCATGTTTTTCATCTCTCAGTCGAAGGAAGTGATAATTACCTGTTATCATTCTTCCCAAAAGCTCAACCTTATCTTTGGTGGAATGAATTTTATGGAGGAATTGGTTTTACTGTTGCAGAAGCAGGTAAAGACGTTCATGAAAAATTCAGTAAGCTAAAATATGTTTCTTCTGAGATAGAAGATGGTTTATGGAAAGGAATTGAATTCAAATCTGAGATATTTGATTTTGCTCCTAGCCTGAAAGGTCTACAAGCAACTAATAGATATTTTACTCTACCTGATTCAGCTTTCATTCTTTATCAGCTGATCATTGAAAACAGGTCAGATACTACTAGATCATTCAGAATTAGAGATGGAATTAATCTGAAAACATCTGGCAAACCAGAGGATAAATACTATAGTGAAGCCAATGGTCAGATAATTGAGTATACAATTAATGAATTTGATTCATATGTTAGTCGTCAGAAAGACTTACATGTTACATGGGCAGCATATAGAAATCCTTTGCAGAAAAATATTCTAGGTGCTACTGTTTACTCAACTAAAAATCCGTTTCAGATTGGTCCTTACAATCCTAATTTAACATTTGCATCTATAGGTGGAGTTTCAAAAAGAAACAAATTGGAACCTGGAGAGAAAGCAGTTTTTAGTATATTAATTCAAGCAACTAAGGATTTAGAATCGATTGCACCTTTTGCTCAAACAAATTTTGAAGATTATTTTAAAGAGGTGTGACCTCTTTTTTTTCTTTTCTTCAAAAATATTCCAAACAATGATAAGAATCCTAAAAAGCTGATTAAGATAGGAAATGAAATGTCAAACTCTGGTACGACTACACCAGATACGGTTATTTGATCAGTATAATCTCCAGATATACTACAAGTAGCTCTAACTTTAATAATATCTCCAACATCAGCTTGAAAATTGAATAGATCATCATGATATTCGTTTGTTTTCTGAGTAGTATATGTCTTAAACGTGTCTAGCACGTCATTTACCCATATCTCTATTGATTCAATATAATGTAAACTTAAATCTGGTACTTGATGGTAAATTCTTACATAGAAATCATCTGAATTTATATTGTAATCTAAATCCATGTTAGAAGGTGAGTGAGCTTTACTCAAGAAATTACAGTTACATAGTAAAATAAACAAACCTACGATGTAAAGGAATTTCTTCATATTACCACTTAAAGAAGTTATAAATTATTAAACAGAGCATTTGTATTTAAATCTAAGTTGATTCTATTCGAAAACATTTTTATTCCTTTATACTTGACTAAATTCATGCGTGCGATTGTAGTTTTAACTCATTCAGAATGTAAAAGATTAATTGCCAGAGGAATAGCTCAACTTCCAGAAGTTAAAGAAGCTCTAAAGAATCGTAAAATTTTCGTTTCTAGGGGTTCTACTACCGCTTTTGTTTTGGAGGAATTATTGGGAGAACCTGTTAATAAAGCACATTATGTTACAGGACAAATGACAGGAGAAAAAAAGGATCTTTATCGTTATGGAAGCCTTAAAGGAGAAAAAAGACTGAAAGAAATAGTAATCGAAAAAGGTGTAAAAAAAGAAGTAGATTCTTTTCAAGATGCACTACAAGAATTTGAACCAGGAGATATTATTTTCAAGGGGGGAAATACACTTGGAAGTGATGGGATTGCTGGAGTGTATATGGCACATCCCTTAGGTGGTACTATTGGTGGAATCCTTCCTATAGCTCTAGCAAGAGGCATTGAGATAATAGTTCCAATTAGTCTTTCACGAAGTGTTGATGATAATGTTTGGGAATTATCTCAAATACTTGGAAATCAAACTATAGACAAAGAATATGCCATGGGATTACCTATCGGTATAATGCCTGTACCTGGAGAAGTTTTTACTGAATTAGAAGCATTTGATGTTCTTTATCCGGATATCAATGTTTTCCAAATTGGTTCAGGTGGTGTTGGTACTGGTGAAGGGTCTTTGCACTTTCTTTTCATAGGTGATGATGATAAAGTGAAAGTAGCTTACAAAGATATGGTAGAACTTGCTAAATCCGAACCTGAATATGTTCCAGACACTGAATAACAGTAAGTTCATGCTTTTTTTTTATTCTTTTTTTTTGTGAAATGTGAGACTATAAAAAGAAAATTCAGTTTAGAGTCATTTAGACTAGTTTTATTTGGTGACTCAGATGAATGATGGTATATTTCAAATTCCAAAACCAAAAAATGAACCAATTTTAGGATTCTTACCTGGAAGTAAGGAACGAAAAGAGCTAAGAGAAGCTCTCGATTATATTAGAGAAAAATTTGAAATACCTCTCATAATTGATGGTATAGAAATTAAGACAGAAAACAAAGGAATATCTGTTCCTCCTCATGATCACAACTATATTTTAGCTGAATATAACAAAGCTGGAGTCGAAGAAGTTGATGCTGCGATTGAAGCGGCATTAAATGCAAAAGATAAATGGGAAAATATGCATTGGGTTGATAGAGCTTCTATCTTCTTGAAAGCAGCTGATTTGATGGCTGGTCCTTATCGACAAATCATGAACGCTGCAACTATGTTAGGTGTCAGTAAAAATGTCTATCAAGCTGAAGTTGATGTTGTTGAGATGATTGATTTTTTCAGATTTAATGCCTATTTTATGCAAGAAATTTACTCACAGCAACCAATATCACCAGAGGGTCAATGGAATCGTCTAGAATATAGACCTCTAGAAGGTTTTGTATTTGCTGTTACACCATTCAACTTCATTTCTATTGCAGGAAATCTTCCATCTACTCCTGCTTTACTTGGAAATACTGTAGTATGGAAACCTGCTTCGTCAGCTGTTTATCCATCTTATTACATTATGTCTATTCTAATGGATGCTGGTCTTCCTCCTGGAGTGATCAATTTTGTTCCAGGCCAAGGAGCTGTAGTAGGAAAACAAATTCTTAATCACCGAGATTTAGCAGGCGTCCATTTTACAGGTAGTACTGGAACCTTCCAATGGATTTGGAGAAAGATAGGTGAGAACATCGCTAATTACAGAACTTATCCAAGAATTGTAGGTGAAACTGGAGGTAAAGATTTCATAGTAGCTCATCCTTCTGCAAATTCAGAAGAAGTTTCAACAGCTCTAATACGTGGAGCTTTTGAATTTCAAGGACAAAAATGTTCAGCAGCTAGTAGAGCATATATCCCTCAAAGTATGTGGGAAAAAGTGAAATCAAATGTTGTCAAAGCTACAGAAGAAATCAAGCAAGGAGATGTTGAAGATTTTACAACATTTGTGAATGCAGTAATAGATCAACCAGCTTTTAACAACATAACCAAATACATTGATTTTGCCAAAAACTCAGAAGAAGCTGAGGTAATTACTGGTGGAAACTATGATGATTCAAAAGGCTACTTCATAGAACCTACAACGATTGTTACATCTAATCCTAAATTCAAAACTATGGAAGAAGAGATTTTTGGACCCGTTTTAACCATTTATGTTTATCAAGATGACCAATTTAAAGAAACCTTAGAACTCTGTAATGATACCTCTCCTTATGCACTAACTGGATCAATTTTCTCAAAAGAGAAAGAAGCAATTCAACTAGCAAGTAAGATACTTAGACATGCTGCTGGAAACTTCTATATTAATTCAAAGCCAACAGGTGCAGTTGTTGGGCAACAACCTTTTGGTGGAGCCAGAGCTTCAGGAACAAATGATAAAGCTGGTAGCTATCTTAATCTGCTTAGATGGATTTCTGCACGTACTATTAAAGAAAACTTCAATCCACCAAAACATTACTCATACGATTATATGATCGATAGTTGATTTAAGGAACTAAACATAAGGGGAATGCAATTTGGCTAAATCCATAGGAAAACGTACTGAATTTGAAGATTTTCTGAATAGAATACCTCTAGAAACTCATCAAATCACTAGTTTTCTCAGAAATCTACTTTTATCAAATTTTCCTTTTCTAGACGAAGAAGGTAAATTTTGTACTCTTGTTTACTGGACAAACCGAAAGATAGGTTCCATAAATCCAATAAGGGATTCCGTTAATTTAATGATTTGGAGAGGAAAAGAATTAGAAGACAAACATAACATCTTGAAAGGGAGCAATTATTCCATGAGATATGTTGAAATCACAAAGATAGAGGATGTAGATGTTGATTATATAATTGAACTTTTTCAGCAAACTCTAGCCTTAAAATAATTGATGAGTTTTACTTCCATTTATCTAAAATAAATCTCAATTTCTATTGTTTCATCAAATAGTTTTAAAATGCTAAGATACTCTTTTTAACTCTTTCTGATGACAAATTCATCGTTGCTGGTGACTTGTTAAAAGATTTTATGTCTACTCTTATTTATAAGCAAATTTCATAAGGTGTCTACGATAACTCAAGCAAAAGGATATACTGGTAAGATATTGTGGGTTGACTTATCTTCAAAAGAACTCATAGAAGAATTTCCAGAGGAGAATATTTATCGGAGCTATCTTGGAGGGTATGGTTTAGGTGTATATTATATTTATAATAGGATCTCTCCTGGTTGTGATCCGTTAGGACCTGATAATATCTTAGGATTTTGTCCAGGTCTTTTAACTGGTACAGCAGCTCCCTTTACTGGAAGATGGATGGCTTGTGGGAAGAGTCCTTTAACTGGTAAAGGCATCACTGTGGATGGTGATTTTTGTAATGGTGGATGGGGCGATAGTAATTCTGGAGGATACTTTGGAGCAGCAATTAAACGTGCCGGATACGATGCTATTTTTGTTACAGGAACTTCAGACAAACCCGTATACCTATACATCAACGAGAATTCGCTTGAGTTAAGAGATGCTTCTGATATCTGGGGAAAGGATGCTTTCGAAACAGAGGATTTACTCAAAGAAAAACACGGAAAAACTGTCAATGTTGCTACTATTGGTGTTGCAGCTGAGAATAAATCACTCATTACTGGGATTGTAAATGATTATGGTCGTATTGCTGCAAGAAGTGGTCTTGGAGCAGTAATGGGGGCAAAGAAGTTTAAAGCTGTTTGTTTAGATGGAAAAATAAGACTTACTGTAGCAGATAAAGAAACAACACAATCTCTTTCCCAGAATTACAGAAAGAATATTTCGAAAATGTTAAGTAATAAATTAATAGGTAAAATGCTTCAATTCGCTCCAAAATTTGGATCAATTATGCGAATTCTGAAAATGAGTTTTGGTAAAAGTGTCCAAATGGTTATGAAGTTTCCAGGTTTGAAAGCAGAAGCTCTGGTTGCTAACTACTTACATAGGTTTGGAACAGGTTTTACTCTCCCTATATCTGTTCCTGTTGGTGATGCTTCAGTTAAGAATTTCAATGGTACAGGACCAGAGGACTATCCCCAAAGAATAGCCTTGAAGAAAGTAGGAAACACACTTGCTTCAATTGAAACTGTCTCGTATGGTTGT
>DXJF01000118.1 GCA_019057375.1 Candidatus Heimdallarchaeota archaeon | reverse complement strand
TAGTAATCCATTTGGTTATACAGATATCAAAACTAGCCATGAATATGCAGTTAATGATTTAGGTAAACCTAGAGAAATAAACGAGACTATAAGAAGATCGTTTTTGCATGTACAGAATCAACAGGTGTTAAAAAGAGGAATAGTTGTTTCCTTATCTTCGATTATTTATGCAGCTGATGAAAGTAAAAATGTCATTTTTTCCTTCTTGCAAAACAGGTTGGCAGCAAACAAAAAGGAAGGATCAGTAACCGTCTTTACTCTACATTATGATGCTCATGACCCCCTCCTAGTAAGAGCGATTGAACATAATTGCGATGTTACAATCAGAGTTTCCAAATCAAGAACTAAGGCTGATAGACCAATTACTGAGGTTAGAGTGATTAATGTGAAAGGTAAACCTGAATTAGCTGGAGAACCAATTTTATTCGAGTTTATAAGTGGAAAAATACTACCCTATTATGATGAAGAAGAGATGTTCTAAAACAATTGAAATTCATCTCTTATCTTTTTTGCAACAAATTCAGCATCTAAATGAGTATTGTTTATTTTAAGATAATTTTCGTTGTAATAGAAATCTCCAATTGTATTCATAACATACTTCTTTTCCATCTCAAGTAATCTCTTCTCTGATTGTTCAAAATCTTGTTTAGATGGCTTTTCAGCTAATCTATCTATAGTTCTATTTCTTCGTAATCTTTCCTCTAATTCACAGAACAGCTCTACAAAATAAATCTCTCTTCCTTGTTCTCTGAAAATATCGCAGTATTTGTCAGCAACTTCTTTATCTTTTTCATCATCTACAGCCCAAACATAAGTAAAAATTAGTCCTGGTAAATTACTCAAAGCAACTTCTTCCATTATTCTTCGTCGAAATTCGCTATTTAATCTGGAAGAGTGAGGTGAATCAAATTCAAAGAATTGAAGGAATAATTCAATAGAGATGTGATTATGGAGAAGCTTAAAACCAGTTAACTCTGCAAGTTTCCTTCCTACAGTCATTTTTCCTGAAGCAGGGGGACCGAAAATAATGATTAAACTCACAAGAAAATGACTATTCGGGTTATTAAATACCTTTTGTAAAAAAACTACTAGCTACAACTTTCGGTAGATTTAAGTAAGAACTTCTATGTGTTAATTCAGTGATGACAGTGTTATTTGACTATCTGTTCAAGACAATAATTGTCGGATCTCCAGGAGTGGGGAAAACATCTATTACGTTAAGGTTTGCCACAGGAACTTTTAGAGAAAGATACTTACCAACAATAGGTGTAGAATTTTCTGTAAAAGATATTGAGGTCCAAGGAAAACAAGTAAAATTGCAAACATGGGATACTGGAAGTCATGATCGATTTTCATATGTTAGACCACTCTACTATAAGGGGAGTTACGGCGTTTTAGTTGTTTTTGACATTGCAAGCAAAGAATCTTTTGACAATCTTGATAAATGGTTTGAAGAAGTCTATTCAAATTGCGAAGAGATCATTCCTGCTATTTTGATAGGTAATAAAGCCGATATTGAAGAAGATCGTCAAGTTAGCAAAGAAGATGCTTTAGACTATGCTGAGAAGAAGAGAGCGTTTTATGATTTACATGAAATTCCCTACTTTGAGGTCTCTGCTAAATCTGGTCAAAATATTGATGACATATATTATCGCCTAACAGATATGATGATTGAAAAATCAATTGAAGCAGAAGAGTAAATGTAACATCCTCTTTTATGCTTTCCAAGATTTGTTGGCTTCTGTTTTGTGAAATTATTTTTATTTGATAATTTTTATTATTTGTCAATAGAACAAAAAAGTCTTTATATAAATGTCAAAGCAATGGATGTTTTATGAAACTGACCGAATGGATACATATCATAAACTTTAATTTGCACGTATTTTTCATACAGTATAGGAGATATATTTCTTGTTTAAAGGGTGAAAATTTTGGCTGAAATCACTGATGTAAGAATTAATGGTCGAGGTGGACAAGGAGCGGTTACTGCATCCAGATTACTAGCTGAAGCAGCTATCTTAGAAGGACAATATGTGCATGCTTTTCCAAATTTCGGTCCAGAAAGAGCTGGAGCTCCAGTAACATCTTATGCTCGAATTTCACCAGAACCTTTTTACGAAAAAACTGAGGTTTATGAACCTCATATTGTTGTTGTCATAGATCCAACATTATTAGATGATGTTCCTGTAGTTGAAGGATTAAGAGATGGGGGAACAATTGTAGTGAATTATGATGGGGAAAAAGATACACTTGTTAAACATTTCGAGGGAGTTCATGCAAACATCTACAAGGTAGCAGGATCAATAATTGCAACAGAGGAAATCGGGAGAAATGTTCCTAATTTGGTAATGTTAGGAGCGTTAATCAAAGTTGCAAAATTAGTAGAAATAGAGAGCTTAACAAAGGTTACTCTAAACAGATTTAAAGGTGTTTTGGGTGAAAAAAATGTTGTTGCTATTAAACGAGCATTTGAAGAGGTGGAATAATGACTAAAGAAGCTCCAGATGAATTTTCTAGATGGACTAAAGAAAAATGGGGATCATCCCAACTCCCAATGGGGGGAACAGTCCCTTATCATACAGCTTATGCGTATAAGACTGGAGATTGGTCTGCATTTAAAGCCATCATAGATAAAGAAAAATGTATTAGTTGTATGAATTGTTATTACTATTGCCCAGATTCAGCAATAATTATGGATGATAACTTAAAAGCTGAATGTGACATGGCTTTCTGTAAGGGCTGTGGAATTTGTAGTAAACATTGTCCAGCAGATGCTATCGAAATGAGGAGGGTTACACGATGAGTGGTGTAAGACAAGTAGTTGGAATGACAGGAGATGAAGCTGTAGCTCATGCAGTTAAACTTGTAAATCCTGATGTTGTAGCAGCGTATCCGATAACTCCGCAAACAATAATTGTCGAAAGATACAGTGATTTCGTTAATAATGGCGAGGTAGATACAAGTTTCATATCAGTTGAATCAGAACATAGTGCGATGTCAGCATGTGTAGGGGCCTCATTAACAGGTGCAAGAGTGTTTACAGCAACCGCATCAGCGGGTCTTGCTCTGATGTATGAAATATTGTATGTTGCATCAGGAATGAGATGTCCGATAGTTCTAGCAGTAGCGAATAGAGCTTTTTCAGCACCCATAAATATACATGGGGAGTGCACGGACCAACTCGTTTGTAGAGATGCTTCATGGGTCTCTCTGTTTGGTGAATCAGCTCAAGAAGCATATGATGAAACGATACTCTCATTCAAAATAGCAGAACATCCTGATGTCATGTTACCAGCTATGTTTGGTATTGAAGGTTTCATTGTTACACACGCATTAGAAAGAGTTGAAACTCTTAGCAAACAACAAGTAGAAGACTTTATTCCAGCTTCAAGAATAGTAAGAGATAGATTTTGTCCCGATGAAAATAAAACCTTCGGATCATTAGTTTTACAAGATTATTATATGGAAATAAAAAGGCAACAAGAAGAAGCAATGCAAAACGCTTTCAAAGTAACGAAAGATGCTATGCAAGAGTTTAGTGAATTGTCAGGAAGGAAAATGGAAATAATAGAAAAATATCAACTGGAAGATGCAGATTATGCTTTTGTTTCATATGGAGCTACAGCAGGAAATGCTAAAGCTGTTGTTAATCGCTTAAGGGCAAAAGGAGAAAAAGTAGGAGCTCTCAAAATTAGGTTATTCAGACCATTTCCATCTTTAGACATATTTCAAGCACTAAGTGGAATAAAAGCTGCAACTATCTTAGATAGATCTGCAACATTTGGGTCACCAGGAAGCATAGTACAAACTGATATTGCATCAGCTTTGTATGGAAAAGAAGATGTTCCATCGCTCCACGGATACATAAATGGTCTAGGGGGAAGAGTTTTGACTCTACCGGAAATTGAAGAAGTTTACGAAATGTCAAAAGAGTACAATAATATTGGAATGACTTCAACAACTGATTGGGTAGGATATAGGAAGTGATGAAAGTATGTCGATAGAGTTACCAAAAGTATCTGTAAAAGATTTGCAAGAATGGTCAAAACTTGGTGAAGTATTCACATCTGGACACAGATTATGTGCAGGGTGTGGGGCTGGTTCTATGGCAAGACAAGTGACCTTAGCTGCTAAAGCTTTGGGGGATCCATACATGTTTGTAAATGCAACAGGCTGTTTAGAAGTAGCTTCCACAGTTTATCCATACACAGCATGGGATGCACCATGGTTACATAATGCATTCGAAAATGCTGCAGCAACAGCTTCTGGAGTAATAGAAGCTATGAAGTCGATGCAAAGAAAAGGATTAATGAGAGAGAGAAACGTCAACATGATCGTATTCGGTGGCGATGGTGGAACTTATGATATTGGACTCCAGAGCCTTTCTGGGGCAATAGAACGGGGTCATGACTTCCTCTACGTATGTTATAATAATGGCGCATACATGAATACCGGCATTCAACGTTCTAGTGGTACTCCTCAAGGAGCTGCAACCACAACTAGTCCACCTGGATCTGTTATCCCTGGTAAGATAGTGTGGCAAAAACCTCTCGCTGAAATCATGGCTTCACATGATATACCAACTTTTACTGCAAGCCCAGCTTACCCAAGAGATCTTATGGCTAAAGTACAAGCAGGTCTGAAACATGATGGTCCTGCCTTCATGCTAGTAGATTCACCTTGTAATCTAGGGCAAAGGTATGCTCCTGATATTTCAATGGAAATTGCAAAATTAGCAGTGAAAACCTGTTTCTTTCCATTATTTTACACATATAAAGAAGATTGGGTTTTAACTGGGATTTCTTCTAGATTAGCTAAAAATCCAGATAGAAAGCTACCAATTGAAGATTTCTTAAAACCTCAAGGAAGATTCCGACATTTATTCAAACCAGAGTGGAAGAATAAATTGATTGAAATTCAAGATACCATCGATGAAAAATGGGAAAGGCTCGTTACAAAAGCTACTTGTGTTTAGAATTTCTCTTTTCTTTTCTCTTTTCCTTTTTCTTAAATCTAATTTCTTTTATTTCTTTTAGTTGAATTTTAAGATAGTCAAAAAGATCTTTGTAATTCGCTTTTCTGTAAAAAGCTGTGTGTAGAGGAATATCAAAAGTGACAACCATAGTTAGCATCATAAGGATTGTATAGAAAATATGTAACCATTTGACTTTAACTATTATCCATATACTAAGTAGAAAGATCCATCCTGAGAATACAAAAAAAAGCCCCACCCCTACCCATTTTTTATCAAAATCTTGAGCTCTTGAAGCTAAAGCAAGTATAACGAAAGGAATAAAGAATGAATCATAATACTTGTAGTTTCCTCGAGAGAGAAAAACATGGGTACCTATAATAAACATCGCTTGAAAAGAGATGAATGAACTCTCTTTTTTTTGAAAATGGTTTGCTTTGAGTAGAACTGTAAAATAGCTGAGAATTAGGAATAAAAGCAGGGGAACATAAACCCTATTAAGATAAAAATAGAATTTTGCTAATCCTTCCATCCCCCAAAATAGTAGCGCATGAAAAGGAGTGGTAGACCATATTTGGTAGGTAACCTCAATAGAGAATTTTGTATTGTACGTTCCTCCAGGCCATGCTTGTAACCAAATATAATTGAAAGGCTTGATTAATATCCAAGGAAATGAAAGAAGGAAAAAGAAAATTATTAAATTGATTAGATATTTAAGAGCGGTTTTTCTATCCAGTTTGAAGAGATAGAGAAACCAGAAAGGCACCAAAAATAGCGAATTAAGTTTAGTGAGAACTGATAATACAATAAAGAAAGCTGAAAGTTTGTATTTAGATTTTTGTAAATAGTAAAAAGAGATGACAGCGAAAGTAGTGAACATATACGAATTGAGAAATACAAAATCGTTGTAGAATAAGACCAAAGGCATGAAAATGAAAATAACAGCTGCAAAGAGGGAATAGAACTGATTTAGCTTATTTCTTTTACCATTTTGTGGTTTCTTTAATAAAATAAGATAAATGAAAACTGTAGTGATAGAATCAAAAATCAGGGGAGTAAAAGTAACGGCCATCCAGGCTCTATCTAGACGAGGTAATCCAGGAAAGAAGATATCGATAAAATAGGATATAATTACTAAGAAGAAGACAAAATAAGGACCATAAACATAACCAGTAAGTGGAAATTCTCTGTCGAAAGCATAAGGATTCCAAGATTCATATTTGAATGCATAAAGATAATGCTGATAATAAACTTCAGGATCATTATAGACTTCCCATTGGTAGCCTTCAAGAGAAAAATAAGAACTAGTGTCGTAGTGAGACAAAAACCAAGTACGAAGAGCTATTCGAACAAATATAGAAGTGAGAAAAAGAACAAGGCATATGCCAATCTGGATAAGAAGATCGTAATTGTTGATTTTTAGTCGCGTAGTAGCTTTTTCAAGCAATCTTAGCTCTGGCACAGAATAAAATCACTCCAAGAATTGTTAAAGTTTACCTAGTCAGGTGAATGGTATAAAAACACTAAGAAAATCTAGTGACATGCAATCTAACTGCAATTTTCTTAGACATTCTTAAGGAAGTTGTTGGTTTCCTTTCTTTGACTGGCTACATAACATCCTAGTGGTAGGAGTTTCAACACCGGATAAGGGAGGGGGAAGGAAGCTTCTTCTTAGTATCTCCATCATTAATCTTCATCATTTATGCTAAAATAAATAAATAGAATTTTCTTAGTTTAGATTTATTATAAAAAGGAATAATTGAGGTTAATCCTCAATTTTCAATCCTAGTAGATGCATCGTTTCAATATCAACAAAACCATACTTTCTAGTTGTTTCCAATTGTTTTATCTCTGATGTTCTGAACTCAACAATTATATTTTCTTCATTTGTTGTGTTTTTCTTGAGAGTTAGTAAACTGAGAGCTATCATTGGTTCCGAAAGAACTTGGCTATGAGCTGGATCAAACATCAAATCTATTCTGTGAGGTGAATCTTCTTTTCGGCTCGGAAATATAGAAACATGACCCTCGAGATTTTCTCCATTATAAATTAACCAATCAAAACGTTTAATCTTGAGTAGAAACTTAGCTAAAGGTCGTATTAATCGAATCAATAGAGGTTTGAAATATCTTCTTTTATCAATAGGATGAAAAACTTGAACGTCTTCAGGAGTAACCCTCAAGTCTAAATCATATCTTGCTTGTTTAGATTTCTTATTCCTATCAAGTTTTCGAAGCTCGTACTCTTCTGGAAGATCTACGGTAGGAATATCAGAAAGTTTACCGAACTCTAATTTCTGTCTAGTGATACTGTCATAGTGAACAAAACCTAAATTACTGTATAATTTGTATGCAGGTTCGTTTACATCTAAAACTTCTAACACGCATAGCTTAGCCCCAAGTTCTTTAGCATGGTCGATTGCAGCTGTTACAAGCTGTCTAGCTAATCCTCGTCGTCTATAATTTGGGTGAGTAGCTACCATACCTATTTCCCAATAAAGGATACTATAACCTATATTTACTGAAGCAACAATTTCTCCGTCTTCTTTTTCAAAAACGTAACCATCTAGCATATGTTTATAGTTTTTAGAAAAAATTCCCAAGAAATTCATAAGAGGGAGTATAGCTTTGAATTCATCAAATATCACTTTGACATTCAATCCCTTTGCTTCCAACTCTTTCTCAAAAACAATATCTAATAGTTTAATGACATTTTCATGATCTTTTGCAAAATCCCATGCTCGCATCTTTAATTCGCTATTTTCAGTTTCAATCTTCATATTCATTTTTTACACCTTTTTTTTCTCTCACATTTAATCATTGGACTATCATAATAATTTAATCATCAAATATTGCTATTGTTAAACACTATTAAACATTTCGGTATCAAATTAATTTGATGGTTAAATTTATATAGTTTCAATGAAAGAGTTATTAGAGAGGATTAAAGGGCGACTTGGAAATGAGTAAATCCGAAAAAATCGAAGTTGACTACAAGAAACTAAAGGCACAAGGGAAGAAGATTCTTGATAGAGTAAATGAAGTTTACAAAGTTGAGACCAGGTACGGTATTATTATGGTAATTAGTAATTTTGGTTCAGCAAACATTAAGAAACTAGCTAGAATTTTGGGGAAAAACGAGGCTACAATTTATCATCATTTGAAAGATTTAACCAGAGAACCTGAATTACTAGTTGTTGATAACAAGAAAACACGTGAGAATAAAGGAATTTATTATAGACTTTCTAAGGTAGCCGAAAGGAATTTTGGGGAACCACCTCTTGAAATGTTAGAAACAAAATTGCAAGAAACGTACAAAAGAATATTAGAACAGACAGATGAAGAAATTACTCAGATGCACATGAAACTACTTTCTGAACATCCTGATCTGGGTATTATTACAGATAAGGAAAGAAGGAGTATTGCTTATAATCACTATCTTGAGAGTATGATGTTAAACAATCTGGAAACAGCTGAAAAAGCTTTCAAAAAGGGAGCTAAGCCAATGAATGAGAATTATCCTCTTGGAAGTATATCCAATTTTCCTTTGGATATGAAGATTTCTAAACCTCGACATCTTTTTCAGATTCTTAGTCTCTTGACAGAAATTACTGCTAAATTTGCAAGATTAAAAGAGGAAATTGCTAAAGAAATGGAAAAAGAAAAGATACCTGAAAATCAAAAGATTGATATTCACTATCATGTCGTTGGTGGTGAAGTAGCAGAATTTGAGTTTGAATAAGTTTTTCATTCATGTTGCCTGGAGGGGGAAAGAAGCTTCTTAGTAGATAGTTTTATATTTGTCCTTCTGTGATATTTTAAATATTAGATGATAGGACCCAATCGAGCAAAGAAACAAACTGGAGCTTTCTACACTCCTAGTTTTATTGTTGATTTCATGGTAGAGAGGGTTTTTTATCATCTTCAAGCAAATAATCTGCTTGCTCTTGATTCTTTCAGAGATTTTCAAAGTTCAATTCTCAAACTTAGATTTTGTGATCCTGCAATTGGTTCTGGAAATTTTATTGTTGGACTACTTAACAAATTAAACTCCATACTCAAAGGATTCGATTCAGTAGTTAATGAAGAGAAAAATGAGTTTTTTCAGCATTTTGCATCTTCAAATATTTATGGAATCGAATTGGATAAAGGTAGTTTAGATACATGTAAAAATATCCTGAAAGAGCAGTATCCTTTTCTAAAGAACAGTGATTTACCAAATCTAAAATATGGAAATAGTATAGTGAGTTTAGATGCTTTTGATATTCTGGGCATAAAAAAAGCAGAAAAACTCAATCCCCTTTCTTGGAAAGATAATTTTGGGGAAGACAATAAATTTGATGTTATAATCGGAAATCCTCCTTATTTCAATTTAAAAAAAATGGTTTTGGTCGATGAAAATGCTCAGATTTTGTATGATTATTTAAAATCTTCACATTTATGGAAGAATTTCTTTCGTTCTTCTTCTGATATTTATTATTATTTTGTGAAACAATCCATTGATATGTTGAATGTGGGAGGTATTTTTTCATTCATCATTCCTAATTACTGGATTGAAAACAGATATGCAGACAAACTTAGAGAAGATCTCCTCAAAAGGAATATCTTAGAAATTGTAGATTTGGAAGGCAATAAGATTTTCAAGGATGAGGGAAAATGGTTAAACATTTCCACTTGTATTTTAACTTTAGAAGAAAACTGTCCATCTCAGACTTTTTCAGCAGTAAAAGATTTCTTCATTGAGTCAACCGTTCAAAAAGAAAAAATCAATCAGTTATTCAATGAGCAATTCTTTCCAATTAAACAATCTTACTTAGGGAAAGAGAAATGGATAATATCGCCTTATAATGAGTACTTACGTAGTCTAGAAACTAATACTTCTTTAGAAAAGTTAGGCGATATCTCATTAGTTTTTCAAGGTTTATCTCCGGGTGCAAAAGATATATTTGTAATTCCTAAATCCGAAGTTACACAATATTCAATTGAACCCGATGTACTTGTTCCTTTTGTAACAAATAGTGATATACAAAAGTGGTTTATTTCAGAGAAAGTGGAAAAACAAGCTATTTTACCATCAAAGATTGATTCACTAGATAATTATCCAAATACCAACAAATATCTTTTAAATAACAAGGAGAGATTAAAATCTGGTCCAGATCGGCAGAAATTAATGAAATCAGGAAAAATTAGATGGTTTGATTACAGCGTATATAGGAACTTAGACTTGTTTCTGTCTAAGGAAAAGAGAATTCTTTGTCCTTATAGAAGTCCAACAACGAAATTTGCTCTTGACGAGAATGGGTCATTTGCTGCTACAGATATTTATGCAATTCTTCCTGTCAAAAGTACAGATATACATTCAATTTTAGGAATTCTGAACAGTGAATTCATTCACTTCTGGTATTCTTTAGCAGGTAAAAGGAAAGGTAGAATGATGGAATTTTTTTCCAATCCTTTGAAGAAAATACCTATACCTAGGTTTGAAATAAGAAATGAGATAACTCCCTTAGTAAAGGAATTATTAAAGATAGTCAAGAAATCTGATGGGAGTGAAGATGAGGAAGCGAAAATAATTGAAGACATATTAAA
Organism: Candidatus Heimdallarchaeota archaeon; assembly: GCA_019057375.1. Taxonomy (GTDB): domain Archaea; phylum Asgardarchaeota; class Heimdallarchaeia; order Heimdallarchaeales; family Heimdallarchaeaceae; genus UBA460. The sequence goes on along the minus strand of DXJF01000118.1, from coordinate 10,151 downwards.
CGTAGAAATATCTAGAATGTATGGTTTTGATTTGAAAAAATTAGGTCTAAAATAGTGTTATTAAGTATATTTTTCATACCTAACCACAATTTAATCTCCACTCATCATATCCTGCTAAATACAACCTGACATCAGGATAACCTAATTCTTTTAGAGCCAGATAAACTAGAGCTGACTGGGGAGCTGACTCACAATAAACGATTATTGTTTTATCCTTGTTTATTTCCCTTACATTCATTTCACCAATTAAATCTTCATTTTTCTTAATAATGAAATAGTCAGGATATTCTTCGAAAAGATCTAGATACCAGAAATGAATAGCCCCTGGAATATTTCCACCTTGTTGATCTAAAAGGATAGCATACTCTGAACGATTATCTACAAATATGAAATCATCAGAATTGAGATTCATTATTATCTCCTCCTTCGAAATCAATATGGTGTCATCTTGTTTGTCAAGTGTGAAATCTCCTCTCTCTAATTGTATTTCTTCTGTAGATAACTCATTATTTTCCTTTTCCCATTTAGAAAAGGCACCATCTAAGAGAATAACATTTCTGAAACAAAAATAGTGAAGAGTCCAAGCAGCTATAGAACAATTAAGATTAAAAACATCATCAACTAATATAAGTATGTCTTCATTTTTAATCCCCTTTTGGTTAAGATAGTTAGCAATTATTTTACAGTCAGGAATAACATTTATACCGTCTTCATTTTGTTCAACAAAAATACTGTTATCAATATGTATCGCTCCAGTAATATGGCCCTTCTGAAATTTAGAGTAATCACGCAAATCTAATATTTTGCAATTAGAGTTGGTCATAAGACTAAGTAATGCCTCTGTAGAGACGAAGGTATGAACACTATTCCCACACATCTATTAATAAAGAAATATCGTTCAAATAATAATTTTGTCCTAGTACTAGTCAGATTTTTTTATTCGAGATAAAGTAGCTGAATAAATAAGTGGTAAAGCAATAGTGACATCAGAAATAACAGTAGTCATGCGACTTTCTTGATCTACTTTTCCCCAAGAAATAGCTTCTTCTAAGGAAGCACCAGAGAGTCCCCCAGTTTCAACTCTATCCATAGTAATTTGAATAGCATAATCAAAAGTTTTCGGAGACATAAGCCTTGACTGGAAGATATAGTTTTTGGGAACTCCTCCTCCAAGGAAAAAAGCTCCTGCTAAATCTGAATCCCAAGCAGATCTCTGAATTTCACCTAAATCCCCCATATCATCAATATAGATTTTTTTCATTTGAGAAAATAACCAAAGTTGAAGACCTAGTATGCTATCTCCGAATGCTGGGACATAAATCGGTACATTTTTCTCGTAAGCAGCTCTAACAAATGAATCAGGATCATCTAATTTTTCTCCTATTAAAAACATTAATTGTCTTGTGGACATTGCTAATATGTTATTTGAATCTTTATTCTTCTCGTAAATTTCGTTAAAGATTGGTTGAATATTGTCCTCGAGTTTCATAAACGAATCATCAGCAACAAATGCATCATATATTCTGTCTATTGATTCTTCTCTTAATTCTGAATCTGAGGTATAAGGTACATGACGGAGGTGTTCTCCACCAAAAGCTTCAATGATATCATGTGTTACATTGGCACCTGTCGTCACTATAACATGTACCATATCGTTTCTTATCATATCAGTAATGATTTTTTTCATCCCTCCAGGAACAAGAGCTCCTGCTATTCCAAGAAAAACAGTAGCTTTCTTTTCCAGCATTTCTGAATAAATATCAATCGCTTTTGCGATTCTTCCAGCTCCAAAAACACCTGAATTCTTGAACTCATTTGCTATTTCGTTAATTGTAGCATCTTTATCTAGATTAATGGGGCTAATTCTAGAATGTTTATCCTTGTGATTCATTAGTCTCTAACGCTTAGGATTCTTTACCTTCTTTAGCCTTTTCGATAAGTAATTCAATTTCTCTTGCTCTAAAAGGAGATTCTTCTAATTCAGAATGGTCAATTGGACAAATATATCTTTTCTCCTCGCTCACATGAATGATTCCTAATGGTAAATTACATATGTATACCCTTCCGCAAGTTCGACAATAGAGGGTAGAACGAGTTGCTTCTTCAAAGATTTCCAAATCGGAATCTATAGCACAAACCGGACAAGGGAATATACAAATTGTAGGGCGAAAACTTTCTTTCGGAGACATACCTATCAACGGAGCTCATCAATAATTGCATAATTATTATTGATTATTAGTTTATTAACTTTAGGGATTCCTTGGATTAATACCACAATCTGAATTCAGGGAAATGAAAAACTTCGTTATCACTTAAAACAAACATTTCAACTTTCTCTAAGTCAACTTTTTCACGTAAAATAGGAGACAATAGATTAGACTTATTCTTTGGATTGATAGGAGTTCCAGCTGAATAGTTTGTAAAAGCTGGAAGAACTAAAATTTTCTTAGTCATATTGTTGAGAGGACCTAACATAAATGCTTGAGCTCTAATCTTCTGTAAACTTTTAATTCGAGCTTGTAAAACAGGATGTTCATGACCGATTATTATGTACTGAGTTTTTTCTGGAATGGTTTCAGGAAGTTGTTGATCACCATGAATAAAGAAGTATTCTTCTAAATGAAAGAACACCTCATGAAGTGTAACATTATCAAACTCTTGCAAAGCCCATGTCAGAAAGACATCATGATTCCCTTTAATGATGTGGACTTGAGATACTTTGGAGGAAACTTTTCCTATGAATTTTTTTACATCTCTATTCTCAATTTTAGAAGGTTCGCTAAAACTATGTTTAACATCTCCATTGAGAATGAGATATTTTGGTTTAAGTTTAGTAAGATAAGTAATAAAAATTTCAATAAGTTTATCGGTTTGATTATGGGGAGCAAGTGTTCCTTCTTCTCTCATGATAGATTCAATACCCAAATGAAGATCAGCTGCGATTAGAGCATTAATATCCTCTAATAACAGTAAGGGTAATCCATTAACAATCTTCATTTTATCATTTATATTAAATAATTCTAAGGTCATTAACTCCCCTTTGTTAGAAATCGATTGATTCTATATATAACCTTGTCTTTTTGTATATTTATATCCAATAAATTGAGCGATTTGGAAAGTGTTCTCTAGGTTTGCTCATTGATTCTCTCTTTTTGACCCAATTATAACCAATCTAGAAGCATACATCTTCTTACATGCCTCACAACAATGAAAAACTATAGAACTCATTTTGTCTCCAATTAAATATAAAACAAAAGTCTCTTGCCATTCACTATTTTCTGCCGATAATTCCTTTAATAATGACCTATAAAGCTGGTGAGCACCTATTTCAATACCAGTTATTATTACTTTATCAAAATTCTGTATATCTGTAGAACTTGCATGTACCAAGTGGATAAAGACATTAATGCATTCAAGTATCGATTTATTCAAGTTATAGAAATATTCCATTGTTTGTAAGTGCATGTTAAGGTGTTCTTGAGATAATAAGGCGACTAAATCTGCCATTAATTTAGCAACATTCTTTAGATTGGTGAATATTGGGTCATATTGATTGATTGACATACACTCTTTATCTAGGGGCTGATAGATGGTAGAAGTTATATCATCGATGAAATTGAGAACATTTTGGTAAAGTTGTTCCATTTTATCTACTCTTTCCTCAATACCTGGATGATAAAGAAGTGTTAGTGTGATAAGATCAGCCATTCGAATTAGAGTATCACTTACTAAAACAGAACAATGAAGAATTGTGTCAATAACTTCTTTCTGAGTTCTTTCTTCACCCGACATAAATGAATTACCAACTAATAAGATTAGAATTCAAGTATAAAGATATTATGGAAAAAGAAGAAAAAAAGACTTAGAAACATCACAATCTTATGTTTCGTTTAGTCCAATAGAAAGAAATATCGAGTGTGATTAGTTCTACATTCTTGATTTCTAAATCTTCAAGTACTCTTGTTGTTTCAGTAAGAGAATAATAGATCTGTTTCGTTTTTTCTGATTTAGGTAGAATAGAAATATTAGTAATCGAAATTAATGCATCTACAGAATAGTGATCTGATGCTGTGTCATCTAATTCAGTACCAATTCCAATATTAGAACTTATCAAAGTGTTATTGAAATATTGATTTACAAAAATGAAATCTATTCGCGCCTCATAGTTGAGAATATTAAATGTGTGACCTGGATTGCTTGGATGAAGAGTCCTATAAACGTCTGTAAAATTATGAACTTTCGAAGAGTAATTACCATATGTTTCATCACTTGGATTAAGTAACATTGTTGCAGGACCATACCCATAATCAGTGAACGTACCTCTTGTGGTGTCACTTACATCAGCAGGCGAAAGAGAATTCAAGTCACCTACATACATGATAGGAACATCACCTAAATCATCCATGTAATTAATTATCCCTTCTTGTTCTTTTTCTCTACGTTGCTCTTCAAAATCGCCTTCACAACATTTAAGGTGATATCCTAAGATATGTACTTCCTTCCCTTGAATGTCTACAATAGTGTGAATAAGAGGATGAGCTGCTTGGTTATAGTAAGAATCATCATCTAGAGTAAAATCATCAATCTGATTAAATTCAAGAATCGGGTATCGACTAAGAATAGCTTGTCCTACCGTGCTGTAAGTAGAGCCCGTTGTTGTATAACCTGAATAAGGGGCTTCTTCATAGAAATAACCGTTGAACTGATTGATTATATCGTTTAATTTCTTATTTCCACTATTATCCCATGTACCTGTTTCTACAAAAATGGCTATGTCTGGATTTTCTGCTTTAACAACCTCCATCCATTCATCTCCTATACCAGATTCTTTGACATTGTAATTAAGAACTTTAAATTCATAAGTTGGTGTAGGGTTGATGAAATTATCTACAGTGCATATTATTGAAGCTGTAGCAGTGTTTCTTGATTTATATGTAGCGACAGCTGTTATATTATGAAAACCGTCTAAATACACTGTAGTATCCCAGTTATATGTTGACGATTCATCTTGAAGAATATCATCAATAAAAATCTCTATTTTCTTCACTTTAGAATCATCTTCAGTTGTAATTTCAATCAATACAATTCCAGAATAACTGTATCCATTTTTGGGATTGAGTATTTGAATGGTGGGTGGAGTTGCATCTTTTAAAAGAATAATTGTAATAGGAGTAATGATAGCAATTGCTACTAAAACTGCCATGCTAATAATGAATATTTTTGATTTTAGAAAGCTCATAGATTTCAATAATGTCTCTTACTTTATACTAATAACAATTTTGTTTTATCCAGTAAATATGAAAACATCTTAGGTTAGTCACAAAACATATTAGACTCAAAGCTAATCTAAGGGTGATGAAAGTTCTGGAATTTAGACGACACTCAAAACGAACAAAACCTTCTCCACATCTAAACCAAGAAGGAATTGATAAAGCTCGAAAAATAGGAGAGGAACTAGGAGAATATGATCTAGTGGGTTCTAGCTATGCTCCAAGAGCGATAGAAACAGCTGTAGCGATGGGGTATGCTGTTGATGAGATATGTGACGAACTAAGCATAACCCCTGATTATATTGAAGATGAAGTTGTTTGGGGGATGAATTTTAGTGAGTTTGCCGATGTGATTAGAAAAGAGGGCAAAACATACAAGTATGTTCAAGAGATGGTTAATTTTCTACTGGAATTTGCAAAAAAGCTACCAGATAATGGTTCTGCATTGCTTGTTAGCCATGGAGGGTTAATTGAACTGGTGACCATAGGTTGTTTCCCTAATGAGGACTATGGTTCTTGGGGAAAATATCTCGGGACGTGCGAAGGTGTAAGAATATACTTAAAAGATGGAAATTTTGAGAAAATAGAATTGTTGAGAATCTATTAGATTCAGATTAACTATTGAATAGTTTTCCTACTTTATGAGCCCATTTTTCAATTTTCTCCCAGTCTCTATTATCATACTGATTCTCATGTAATCTTGTAAGTATTTGACTACTAGCTATTTCTGGTATAAATTTCTTAGGTCCTTTAGCAAACTCTGGTAATTCTTTCTTTGGAATCCTTCCTCCAAAAGCTGCTTTAGCAACAGGTTCCAGATTAGGGTACTCTTCTATAACTTTGATTAGAAAATTTTCATAAGCATACTCATAAAAATCTTCATCACCAGCAAAAGCTGAAGAGATGAAAACTGCAACCTTTTTACCTTCAAAATTATTACTCAAGTACTTCTGTGCATTCTTAGTCCATTTTCCATATTTGATTCCACTAGCGATAATAATGTTATCATATTCACTGAGATCTGGGCAAGCTCTATAATTCTCTAAATCCCAGATTTCAACATGTTGATTATACTCTCTTTCAAGAATTTTTTGTATTTCAGCACATGCTTCTGTTGTTGCACTATATCTAGTACCATAAACGATTAATGTTTCACTCATAAGATTCACCGTATAATTGCGTTATTTATGACTAAGTCAGTGAAGGCTTTATAAAAAATTTAGCAATTGTCAACTTTAGCTCCTAAATTACGTTCGATGAAGTGCTACGAGTTATTTCTTCTTAATTTCTAAAGATTTGCTTTCCCCATCCCCACTTATAAAGAAGTTAACTATTACCATCAGGATTCCAATCCCAAGGAACAAGATAGGAATATTGAAATCTGCGATTAAACCGAATAAAGGAGCAAAAATAAAAACTAGTATAGATTTGATTTGAGCTTCAACACTAAGCATAGTAGCTCTTTGCTCTTTTTTCATTATATCTCCTAAATAATCAACACTTATTGGTCTTCGAATATTTTCTAAAATATAAATAAACAAATAAAGAAAAACCACTACAATTGGAAGTTCAAAATGTATGAACAAGGCATTTAATAAAAGAATTCCTGCAAATATGTAAAATATTATGTCCATAGCAGATTTCGATTTCTTGAATAGTTTCTTTATTCTGTAAGCATTGAGGGATGATATTGATGAAATGAGATAGAAAACTGCATACATCACACCTAAAATTATTTTTATTATATCATCTTCAGCTAAGTTCAGGTTTCCTTTGAGCCCAACATTGAGTAGTACAAATACAATGTATATTTTCAGTATTGGTTGAATATAGTCTTTCAGACTTTTGTAAACCGCATCATAACTCGATGATGAAAAGATGCCTTTTCTCATCTGTCGACTCTTCATAGCTACAAATATATCCTTGTAACCTCTTCCAAATTCCTTTAAAACATTCTTTTCCGTTGTTACTCTTTTATTCATATATGATGGATAAGAAGCAACTAATGAGAAATCTATAATATAGGGTATAATTGTTATTAGAAAAACCCACTGCGCATTAGGAACGAATAAAATAAAAATTATTGATATTAATCCGTTCAATGTCGAGCCAATTAAAGACCAAGATCTTGTTCTACCATAGACAAAAGTTTTGTGATCTTGGTAGTTTTTCTTATCCATCCACGTCAAAATCATAGCTTTGTGAGTTCCAGATCTAAACGCTTCTCCTAAACCATAGGTTGCTGCTCCAAGGAAAATTACAAAGAAGAATCTGAATGGAAGACTAATACCTATAAAATAAATCACGAAAGATAAAATATAGAAGATGAAGCAAAAGAGAAGTTCATTCTTTTTTCCAAATTTATCAGCAAGAATACCAGAGGGAACTTCTAAAACATAAGTAATTACTTCTTGAACTAAGAAAATCAATCCAATCTTAAAAAGAATGAAAGAAATACCCTCAGGAGAGCTAAAGGAAGTCTTAAGTGATATTTGATAAAATCCAGTCAAAAAGTAAATTGAGTCTTGGTAGGATTTGGAAAGATAATCATAGAGTATTATAATCAGATATGGTTCAAAAAATCGTAAATTCTTGAAGAAACCGTATAATTTGAACTTCCACATAAGTGGTTCTTTGAGAATCTGCTTCTGAATCAGTTTCTCTTCATTTAAGGTATTCATATCTGACTCAAACTATGAATAAATAAAGAGATTATAATTTTTTCTAACATTTCAGCTGTTGAGACGGGTAATTTATCTAGGGTTATCTCTACGTTCTTATTTATTCTGGTAAGCGGAATAGATCTCACTTCTAAATCCTTTTTCTTTATTGTAAGCTGCTTTTGGTAGTCGCATCTAGAAGTAGATGACTGAAGTAACCTAAAAGAAAACCAAAGATAAAATAGATATAGATTAGGTTATCATATCGTGGAATAACCACAAATGCTATGACAAAGGATGCTATAAAGAAGACAGACAACATAAACCAAGAATGGAAAAATTTTCTATGCCCTGGATTAGTCGGTCGTTCTATGATATCGGGAAGAATTGAACCGATGAATATTGGTAAGGTGGAAATAGATAGAATTAATGTTAAGCGTAGATATTGAAAATCATTGGAAAAGAAATAATATGAAATACCTACTAGAGGGACACTGAAAATAAAACCTACAACTACGTGAGTTAGTCTATTTGACATAACAACTTCTCCTATATTATTATATTCAAAATGATATAAAAACTGAAGTAAAACCACTGTTATACATTTTACAAAAAAATATAAAGCATCTAGTAAAGTAAGCACATGACTGAATTTCTTAAAAAAGCTGAATCGTGGAATGAAAAACTTAAATTATCTACTCAAATGGTCAGAGATATTCCTCCTGATACAATCCTTACAAATGGCTGGGATAAGAAAAAATTGTATATTCATCTTTACGGTTGGGATAATGAGATCATAAAATATGCTGATGAATTAAGACAAGGTAAACCTTTTCATGTAATTCTTGAAGAAAGTATAGACAAATATAATCAAAGATTCTTTGAAGAAAATGAAGGGTTGGATTTTGCTGCAGCTGAAAAACAATTTCTACAAAAACGAGAACAAATGCTATCTGTCTATGAAGAAATCTTGACTAAATATCCTCAAAACAATAAAGAATTCGTAGGTTTCTTTTTTCTCTGGGAGCATGATGCACACCATTTACAACAAGCAGGAGCAGATATATCAGATCTCAAGGAATGATAACAATTCTTTTTCCTCTCTTAATTTGATGCTATATTTTCCGAACTCATTTTGTATATTCTAGGACTTTGATTTGGTATCAAATAGTAATAGAGTAAGTTACATCCCTTGCAGTAGTACTTTTGGAAACTTATACTTACCAAAAATTTTCCACATTTAGAGCATTTCATTAACTCACCCAATATACCTTAAATCAGGTTCTCAAGCTTAACTTTGCTGAATTCTAACATAAAAACGTTGTTTTTCAGCAAAGGAGTTAGTTTCAGAACAATTCTTCTTTGAAGACATTCATATTACTCTAAGTTTTTTAGTATTTCCCTTTTGAGCTGTTAGAATAGTAATAATTGTAGTCATGAGAAAAGCTAATGAAAATACAAAAAAGATACCCGCTACTATTTCTAAGGAAGCCAAAACGAGACATACTGTAGATAATACTCCAAATACAAGAGGTTTATATTGTCTAATAACAATCTCTATGTATTTCCTTTTCTCTTTTTCAGTCTCTGTGGACTCAGCATTTTCAAGCATTAGTGTAATTTTTTACTATTGCTTTAAAATACTTCTCTCTGTAGACATGAACATACTTCTGTTTTGGATTTTACGTTTTTTTAACGATAAGTTTAATTTGGTATTTGTTTTATTTACATGAAACTAAACCTTTAGAAAATTAGGTGTAAGTTCATGAAAAGTAATATAAGGGCTTATGATGATTATTGTAAATCAGAGAAAATTAGAAGATTGTGAAATGTTAAATAAAGGGTGAAAAAATGATAACTGAAAAAAAACCTACCTCACTTAGACCTTGGTGGTCAATAACTCTTGTATTAGTTCTTTATGTTATTTTTTTGCTAGTTCCAAGTATTGTACTAAACATACTAGCTGTAAATAATGTAAATGTTGCTTACTGGTATTTAAATAATATTGCGAACTTTTGGCTAATTAATTTCGCACTTATGGTAGTTTTATGGTTAGTTATTGTACCTCTTCTGAAATTACCTGACGGTAAGAGATCCTTCAAAGAATATCTTAATAGTATTAATCTTAACAAGTTTAAACCTGTCATCAAAACTATAGGTTTAGGCATCTTGATAGGTGGGATTATCCTGTGTTTTGCTGTATTTACAAGTTGGTTGGAAG
>DXJF01000117.1 GCA_019057375.1 Candidatus Heimdallarchaeota archaeon | reverse complement strand
GGTATTTGTAGAGTATTATACTCCTTTATATTTTTCAAAAGGTTCAGAAAGCTATTAAGTTTTTCTTAAATTTTGTTTCTAATTCCTGTAAATTTTCTATTTTGTATTTGGATAGATACCTAGATCCTCTAACTAATTGACCATAATGTTGTCTTATATCTTGATAAAAATTGGGTGTCTTACTTAATCCTTCAAAGATATCAACAACAGGCAACTCTACATGCAATTCTGGTGAGTATCTTGGACCTGCTTTTCTTTTTATTTCATATAAGTGATTTCCCATCCATTCACGATCTGTGAAAATACAAAAGGGTGACGTAGTCATGTTAATTTACCTAAATTAAATTTATCGAAATGTCTTAAATATATTTGGTTTACTTGAAGTTCTAATCTTATACATTTTTCGTTAATGTCCAAAAGATTTTATTGTTTTACACCTTCCACAAAGAAATCTGAAGCATTCTTTACATCTTGAAAGAGTATTATTACTACATTGAGTACAAGTTGTTTGAAATCAAAGATTATATTTTAACTTAATTGAATCATTTAATGGAGTTATGCAATACAGATGGACACCAATATCTCTTAAGAATTATATATATTGTGCGAATATAATTTTGTGAAGTAATTAAATGAGAAGAATTGAAAATCATTTTCTTTATTTTGTTTTTATTAGTGTTAATTTATAGGAAAAAACTAGAAAAGTTCCTTTTCATATCTGATAAATGATTTCGAAAATCTTAGCAATAGTCTGTTTCAATATAATATTATGTTCATTTCAGCAGTATATTTTTATTTGTAGATGAACGTTCTCTGTTTATGGAAGTTCTGATGGGAGTAGAATCTGTTCTTCTTGATGAGAAGAAATCTAGTACGTACAAATTTGCTTTAATGAGTGCTGTAATCGATTATGTTATAGAAAAACCCAATGAGTACCCGCAAAATGGTTTTCATAATATACCTATAATCTATCTAGCTAAGAGATGGTTATATTATTACTACCCTTTGATGGTTTATGGAGAAGAAGGGGTAAGACAAGGAAATACGCAGATAGCTCTCAGAAGAGTAATTCGAGATTTTATTGAGAAACAAGAAGATAAACAATTTTTGTTTTCAGATCCTGAAGCAATTTTACAAATAAAGGATAAAATAGATTCTAACGAAATTCTAGATAAACCTCTTATCTCACTACTTATCGACATAAGAAAGAGAATTGTTGAGCAACCCTTACAATATACTCAAGTTACTGTAGGAAAGAGGAAGGAAAAAGAGCTAGTTGAAGGAGTTAATGTTAAAGATCCCTCTTTTACTCTATTTGGTTTAATTAACACTAGCATCCCTTTAAACGAACACAGAGATTATCAAGTGATAAGAAAGAAATCTGAATCTTGGAAAGGAAGAAAGGATGAGAGCAATTGGTATGATCTAGAAGCTGATGAGACTGCTTTTATCCAGATGGGACATTATACTTATACAGAGTTAGTTAAATCGAGGTTTTTCATCAAAGATGCTATAATAAAAAGATGGATAGAATTTACTATAGATTCTTACTTAGAAAAAGATGCTCAAGCAATCTATGCCCTATTTCACGGATTATATTTACACAAGAAAGAATCAGAGAGAGAAAACGTTCTGATGAAAAAGATGAGAGCAATAGCTACTGAAATCTTTCAACCGATGAAATGTATATATTGTGAAAGTGAAATAAGTTCATTCGCTTTAGATCATTTTATCCCCTGGTCCAAATACCCCGTTGATAGATTCTGGAACCTTTTTCCCACATGTACAAGTTGCAATAGTAAGAAATCGGATAAAATAGTAGAATTAGAAGAAAAGATACAACACAGAATAGAAGACTACTTGAGAGTGTGGGTACTATATTTTCAAACCAATCAAGAAGAATTCTCTAGATTGGGTGGAAAGGAAGTGGAATATTTGGAAATGGATGCAATAGAGCAATCGATAAAATTCCTAATAGAACAGATAAGAGTAATAAATAAGAATTTGATTTGAGGAATGAAATGGTCAACTTCTTTTATCGAACATCAACATTTCAACTTTATGATTTTGCTTTTTTTTTGAGGAAAAACAAGAACTAGAGAGGATTCACAATGAAATGATTAATCTGAATAACATACAAATAAAAACAGAATTTTACAAAAAAATAACAAAAGATATATATGTTATTTATAGAAGCAAATACTATGCTGAGTTCCAGAAAATCTATCCTAATCATCTTAATAGTTTTGTTTTCCTCTATTTCTTTAGGTTCAGTTAATTTAGCCGAAGAAAACAACATGATAGATAACAAAATAGTTGTCGTATCAGATTTAACTCCTATTTCATCAATTTCCATCGGTTCAGATGATGATTTCATCACTTATGGTTTCAATGGAACAGGATTGGAAAGTGATCCTTACTTAATTGAGCAATTCAATGTTTCAGATGGAATTCAAATAGAAGATACAACAAAATTTTTTGAGATTAAAAACTGTTTAGTAAACTTCATTTCTGTAAACAACATTGCTACAAATACTTGCGTAATAAAAGATAATTTGCTTTCGACGGACGCATTCGACAATAATGCAATCAGTGTTGGTTTAGCTGAATCAACACTTATCTATAATAATTCATTTCTTAACTGCAAAGGGGATGGTATATCTGTTCACCAATCCCCTAATTCTGTAATTAACGGAAACAATTTCTCTCAAACTGTTTCTACCGCTATAAAGATTTTTTCTAGTGACAATGTTAGTGTTACTTCTAATATTTGTAATGAAGGTGAAGAAAATGG
>DXJF01000116.1 GCA_019057375.1 Candidatus Heimdallarchaeota archaeon | reverse complement strand
TTCTAAGCATTTCTGGATCTTTTCTTCTTCTACAGGTTGATCTTTATATTTTCTAATACTTCTACGAGATTTTAGAAGATTTAAAGCGTCATTCATTTTTTTCTCCATCTACAAGTTGAATATTGTTATTAAAAATGTATTTCACAATTCTATGTTATTGTTACTTTGTGAGTTGTTAATTAATAGGAAAAAAGAGTAATGAAAACTGAAAGAGCTAATCTTTTTTTGGGAAATGTATTTCAACACCAAAACTATAAGTAAAGAAAAAATCAAAGCTACTTTTATATTGATTTCAATACAAATAATCTTTGATAGAGTTGTTTAAAAGAAAACCCTTACAAATCACAACTTTTGAAAATATTCAACAAGCACAGAAATATTCCGAAAAAACTGCTAAAAAATTAGAGAAAATTAGTAAGAGTTTTGTCTATATGATCAAAAGGATGGGAGTAACTTCAGGTAAGGTTCTTGATATTGGTACTGGTTCTGGTACCTTAGCAATTGGTCTATGCAAAGAGCTTCCCATTACCAGTGCTATTGGATTAGACACATCTAACTTGATACTATCTTTTGCACAAGAAAATGCTGAAAAGAATAATTTGTCATCAAGAGTTACTTTCATTGAAGGTAATGCTGAAGATATGCCTTTTGAAGATAATACATTTGATTTGATTGTTAGTAGTAATACTCTTCATTTAATTGAAAATCCTTTGAAAATGTTTAAAGAAATGGATAGAGTTCTGAAAGATGAAGGAAAATTCTTTATTAGCGATTTCAAAAGGAATTTTTTTAGTTTAATATCAGGACATATAAAATCTGCATATAAACCTAAGGAAATAGAGAAAATCCTTAATCAATCCCAATTAAAAAAATGGAAAATCAAAAGTTATTTCTTCTGGATGAATGTTCTATCTGAATGTGATTGAAGGTTGACATTTGGAATAAAGATTTAAGTGTATAATTTATCTTCTAATCGATTCGTTTGAGGATAACCATTGTTTATGATAATTCTTCTTATTTGAAAGGCTTAAAAGCTGACTGGGGTTTTTCTTGTTTTATAGAATACAAGGGAACTAACATTCTTTTTGATACTGGAACTAAGAAGGAAATTCTCCTATATAATATGAATAAGCTCAACATTAATCCTGCTAGTGCTGATATTATTTTCATTTCCCATAGTCATAGAGATCATATGGGAGGTCTTTCTGCAATTCTTGAAAGCAACAGAAAAGCTAAGACCTATGTCCCTATTGATATACCTAAATCATTAGATCCTGCTAGAACTTTCAAGTTAGATGAGCCAACAAAATTAACTGATTACATAATAACTTCTGGTCTTCTAACATGTGAAGAAAGGAAAGGATTAGTTGAGCAATCTCTCTTCTTTAAAAGTGATAAAGGATTAGTTATTATTGCAGGTTGTTCACACCCTAGCGTAAGGAAAATCCTTGAAAGGAGTAAACAGTATGGAAAACCCTTTGCTCTGATTGGGGGATTGCATGGATTTAAAGAGTTTGAGTTATTAAAAGAGTTAGATTTAGTATGTCCTACCCACTGTACAAAACATATCAATAAAATTCAGAAACTATTTCCAAGTAAATATATAGATGGAGGTGTTGGACAAGTTATCGATATTTAATCAGTATATTCAAGGTGGTTGATTTTTAATTTAGGGTAAATAAAACCAGTTAAATATGTTCATTAAATTTAGGTCTTTTAGTCTTATTTATTGTGAATGTCTTTTTATAGTCAAAACCTAGTCTAGCTTTAGTGGTTCGAATTGTTTGATCCAAACATAGACATAATAAAAAGGCTCATTACTTCTGCAAGTGAGGACATTGCTGAGTTACTTAAATCCTCAGCCCATAGTAAGCGATTAATCATCTTAGCTTCTCTTTTGGATGGAAGAAAATCTTTCCCTGAACTAAAAAAATTTACTGGATTAAGTAAAACCGCCCTAGCTAATCACATTGCTCAGATGTTAGATTCTTTTATTATTACGCGTATAGACCGAGGATCTTACGAGCTTACTGAAGATGGTAGAGAATTGCTAATCAACATTACAACTATTTACCATCAATCTGAGCTCTATCAAACAAGTCAAAGAGAATTACTAGAAACGCAATATGCGCGTTTCAGACGTTTTGGTGATATTATGACAAATACAGAAAAACGTGTATCTAATGTTGGTATCTACCAACGAGCCAGCTTGTCCTATTCTTCCGCAATAAGTGGAACTCTTCAAGCAATTGGCGAAAAATGGGATGTTGATGACGTCACAGCTTTCAGTGGTTATGGTTTTCTGATTAACACCTCTAAAGAAAGAATTTGTCCTTCAGGACCCACTGCTCTTGCAGCTTGGTCAACCATTCAAGATGCTACTGAAAAACTTGGCTGGCATCTCAAGCATTTTATTGACAATGAAGGTTTCCCTAGTACTTCCGACCCCTCAGAACCTTTGAGTGAGAGAGACGAAAAACGTGCACGTAAAGTATTCAAAATGGTAAAAGATGCCATTGATGAATATGATCGTCCTGTTGTTATCTGGGGTATACCAGTACCTGAGTATGGTATTGTTAATGGTTACCAAGATGACTATTACCTAGTTAGTACTTTTAGAACACTATTGAAACAAGAAGAGACACCTATTGCTTACAATAAACTTCAAGCTCCTGGATCTATGGAAGTTATCATTTTCGAAAGAAAAACAAGTCACCCAACAGATAAAGACTATAGGGATTCCCTCGCTCGAGGATCGAAAATGGCTAAAGGTGTAGGAGTTGCTATGAAGGGATACACTGCTGGAATTGAAGCATACGAAGTTCTACAGAAACAACTAATTGAATCTGAAGAAGATAAAATCGAACCTTTCGCTTTTGCTTACTTAGTCGACTGCTTCTACTGTGGTAGAGACAGTGTATACAAGTATCTTAAGAAACTTACAGAGAAATACAAGAAGGAGAGATTTAGCAAAAACATTGAGAAAACAGCTACAACTTATAGTGAGATTGCCAATCTCTATAAGGATTTGCAAGAACATTTTCCATTGTTCGGTGAACAAGATCTTTCTCTTGAAAATAGAAAAACCTGTGCTCAACTTCTAGATAACATCAAAGAATTAGAGAAGCAAGCTATAATCGATTTAGAAGAATGTTTGGAGAATTGGAAGTAATTCAAGTCAGACTGAATCCTGATCCAATTCCCCAATTTACTTTTTTTTAATTCCTTATATATCTTTCTTATTTCCCTTTTTAGATGATCTATCCTTCTATTTGATCTCTATGAATTACCACTTATCAGTTCTTGACGCAGGGGGATTTGTAAAAGATAAAAAATAGGAGTACTAAAAATGAATAAGCTCCTCTTTAATGACTTCTTAGATAATCCCTAATCTTCAGAGCTACTATAGCACCTTCGCCAACAGCAGAAGCAACTTGCCATGTAGAATTGCTTCGACAATCTCCTGATGCAAATATTCCTGGGATACTTGTCATCATCTTTTCATCTGTTTTGATAAATCCTCTTTCATCTAAATCCACAAGCTTTTCAACAATTTTTACAGTAGGTTTAAGTCCTACTAGCATGAACACTCCATCAGGTTTGAGAATTACTTCTTTCTGATTGGCTCTATCAAAAAATCTTATTCCTTCTAGTTGCTTTTTCTCCCCTACAAGGAATTCCTTAGTTTCATAACTAGTTAAAGCTTTTATTTTCGGATTTTTTGAGATTTCTTTTTGAATAATTTCCGAAGCTGTTAGCTCATCCATTATCTCCACAATTGTCACTTCTGATGCAAATCGAGCTAAGAAGAGCGATTCTTCTAGAGCAGAATTTCCTCCGCCTATTACTACAACTTTCTTTTCTTTGAAAAATGGTCCATCACAAACTGCACAAAAGTGGATCCTATAGCCAAGTAAATCCTTTTCACCCTCAACCCCAAGAGTCCGATATTCAGTACCTGTTGCTATAACTACTGTTTTCGTATGGATTGTATCCCCATGAGAAGTTGTAACTACAAAACCTTGGTCTTTCCTCTCAATTTCAGTAGCTATTGTAGCTTTAAGCATTTCCACTCCAAACTTTTCGGCTTGTTTTGCAAAAGTTAAAGCGAGATCTTCACCACTAGTACCTTCAGGAAAACCAGGATAGTTCTCTATTCTTTCGGTATAATTCATCCTTCCTCCTAATGCACCCTTTTCGATGACAACAGTATCCATACCTTCTCTAGCAGTGTAAATGGCACAAGTTAGTCCTGCAG
>DXJF01000115.1 GCA_019057375.1 Candidatus Heimdallarchaeota archaeon | reverse complement strand
TGATCTTTACAAACAAGTGGCTTTTCTATATTTTGGTGGGGTGTATTATAAGGGAGACCCAGATGTTGCTATCACTTGTTGTTCAGATGGAAAAAGACCTGTGATCTTTAAATTGGAAAGAATGTAATCAATAATCCTACAATAGAAACGTTTCACAAAATACATTTACAA
The DNA here is from genome assembly GCA_019057375.1 of Candidatus Heimdallarchaeota archaeon. Classification (GTDB taxonomy): domain Archaea; phylum Asgardarchaeota; class Heimdallarchaeia; order Heimdallarchaeales; family Heimdallarchaeaceae; genus UBA460. The sequence continues at coordinate 7,591 of DXJF01000115.1, read as the reverse complement.
AAGAATCTTTTCATATTTATGGTCTTTATTAGTGTTAGACAGTTTAGAAAGCAAAAAAGAAGGTAAATCTACTTTCTCACATACACTATTTGAATAAAATCCAGAAGAGTTTATAAGCAGTCAAGAGGAACTCAGTATTTGCTACATATGAGAAGACATAACAAAATATTGGTATTTGTATTTGCAGTATTCTTACTCACATCAATGACAGTAAGAAGTGAAACCGCTCCAAATTTACTAGAGCTAGAAGAAGGAATAAGTGTAGTAGGAGATTTCCACCAAATGACAGCTCTTGGACCAATGACGTTCACTATAGATAGAATATGGCACGATCCATTTTTTGATTTAGATATAGTAGAAATAAGTAGAGAACTTATTCACACAAATTTGGACCCAGTTGTTAATGTTTCAAGAGAAATAGTCACATCAGTTATCATAAACAACAATAGAACTAGGATTATACCCGTTATGAGACATCACGTTGATACTTGGGATGATGAAATAACAGTTTTCTTTGATATCTCAGATTCATTGAACATCACTGAAGAATCTCTTAAAGTCATATACAATGGAGTAACCTATGTCTATGAAGATATGGACCCAATGTCACAAGTTTATTCAGAAATAGGCCTTTGGATGTTAAGCTTTTTTGGAGGGAATGTGATTGAAGGAGGATTAATGCCCATGACCAAATATGCGATATCACCTCAAGCAACCACAGGTCAATTTATTGATTATGGACCATACCAAGGAGAAGTAATAGGATTCACTGAATATTATATAAACGAGAAAGAATACTATGAAGTTATAGAAGTACATCATGATGAAGTAACTATATATATAGATGTCTTAGGAGATGTTGATCCATACACAATAGGTGAATCTACTTACTTCTATGAAAAACGAACAGGAATGGTTCTAAATTGGATTGAATCAATAGCTGAAGAAAATTATTACTTCAACGCAACAGAAGTTACAGGTATTAAACCTCTAAAAACATCAGTATCGTTTATCGTAGTGTTGAGTACTGCTCTAATTGCTATACCAATAGTTTTAGGTAGAAGAAAGAAAGTATAATTGTCCTTTTTCCTTTTTTTTATAGATTTAAAATGGAGCAAAGTTTATGATATGGTTTGGAATATGTCCTATTTATGCCCTTTGCAATTAATGAAGAAGTAAGAATCCATTATCAGGTTGAAGGGAAAGGTTCTCCAATCATATTAATAACAGGTTTTCCAGGATCAATTGATTTCTGGTATGAATCCAATTATGTTGATTCTCTAAAACAAAAATATCAACTTATACTGATTGATAAAAGAGGACATGGAAAAAGTAGTAAACCTCACAATCCTGAAGACTATTTACAAGAGAAGTTTGCATCTGATGTTATTGCTGTTTTGGATGATTTACAAATTGATAAAGCTCACTTCTGGGGATATTCGTTCGGAGGATATATTGGAATCATCTTAGCTAAGCATTATCCTCAAAGATTTCATACATTTATACTTGGTGGAGTATCTCCTCAAGAAACAAGCAAAAGAAATCAGGAAAAACTAGAATATTTCATTGAATCGCTGAGTGGAGGAAAAGAAGGATACATTGCTTCATTAGAAGAACGAGAAATTGAAATATCTGCACATTTTAGAGAAGAGATAGAAAGTTGGGATTTTGATGCAATCAATGCAACACTAAAGAGTGTTGATTTATTTCAAAATATGGTAGCACATTTACTAGAACTAGATGTTCCTGTTCTATTCTATGCAAGTGAAGAGGACGAATGGGATCATCATCAAAGACAAGTAGATTTCTATAAGAAAATGAAAAATGCTAAAGTGGTTGGAATTTCTGGTTATGGACATGGAGTTAGTCAGGCAAAAGATTTAGTAATTCCACACGTACTAGAATTTCTTGGGAATTTATGAAAGAGATTTGTCATGTTGTCATGTTAAATGGACGAAACATCACTCTGAACATATGTGGAAGAGCAGATATTACTGGAGCTTTTATAGGAAAAAAACACTAAATTACTGATGACTCAAGTCTTGCGTGTGGAATGCATAGAAGTGAATTTTCATCCAACTTTAAGCAAACTTTGTCATCAAGTAAAGAATCTCTACAATCGAGCAAATTTCCTGATCAAGTCCTCTCTCAAGCAGCAGAACAAACTCCTCTATTATCATGACCTGAACATGTTACTTAAGAATGAAGACTGCTACAGAGTGCTTCCAGCACATACAGCACAACATACTCTGAAACTCCTCTGCAGGAATTGGAAAGGGTATTTTCGAGCGATGAAAGAATGGAAGAAGGACCCAACCTTATTTTTTGCCATGCCCCGTCCTCCTAACTACAAACCTAAAGATGGGGAGGTGGTAGCGATCTTCACCAACCAACAAGCAAGGATTGTGAATGGATGGTTGGTCCTACCTAAGAAAGTGGGATATTTCTATAGGACCAGGTTGACAGCTGCAACTAAACTAAGAGAAGTTCGTATCATCCCCAGAAGAGTAGGATATACGATAGAAGTGGTTTATCTCAAAACTATTCCAAACCTGAGAAAAAAACGAACTAGAAAAGGGGCAATCGATTTAGGGATGACTAATCTCGTGACCTTTGTAGATAACCTTGGAAATCAACCAATTGTTGTCAAGGATCACGGGAAAGGAATAAAATCAACAACCCAGTATTATCTGAAAAAGCAAACACAATTAAGAGAAAAATATGTACAACAGCAAAGAAAACAGCTAAAAGTGAAGAATAGATTGCAGTATGGAAGGACCTTTTATCAGCTTCGAGAGAAGTGGAGGAAGAAACTCAAAGATTCAATTCACAAGCTCACACACTATCTAGTAGAACTGTGGGTGGAGCGAGGGCTTCATGAGGTGATTATAGGGTATAATAAGAAGTGGAAACAAGGTGTTCATTTCTGGAAAAAAACAACCCAGATGTTTGTGACCATCCCCTACATGCGCATTATTATCATACTCCAGTACAAGGCTGCTGAGCAAGGGATAAAGGTCGAGCTCATCCCAGAAGATTATACCTCCAAGTGCAGTTTTCTTGACAACGAGTTCCCTCAAGCTCTAGCTACATATGCAGGAAAACGAGTCAATCGAGGATTATTCAAATCTGCTCATGGACACTTGATCAATGCTGATGTCAATGCTGCTTATAATATTTTAGTCAAAAGCGATCCGAAAGCCTTACCTAAACATAAGGTGAACGGGGTAGGAGGATACGTGATGTATCCACTCAGAGTGAATATAAAACAGCTCCCCTGTGCTATATTATGAGCTCTAAGAAAGATATTTAACCTTCTTGTTAATATGACAAGATGACAAAACCACATCATGAGGTAGAATCCATATAACTAGTTCAGAAAAATTACCAATTGAAAGTTCTTTTTAGCCTATATCTTCAAATTAAAAACTAATCTAAAATTGGTAGGAGAATTTCATATAACTCTGATAAATTCATTTTGATTGTATCCCAAACCAATTTGTAGTCTACGCCAAAATATGCATGAATTAACCTATCACGCATCCCCGCAATTTCTTTCCATGAAACAGCTGAATATTTGACTTTTATCTCATCAGGTATGTGTTTAATTGCTTCTCCAATAATTTCAAATTTCCTTATTACTGCACTTGATGTTTTGTCATCTTCTTTAAACTCATCAAAACTCATATCTGAGACAAAGCTAAATATAGCATCAATAGCTGCTAAAACATCTTTGATGAAAAACTTGTAATCCCTAGTCAAATCTCAACAATCTCCTTGTATATTCCTTCCTTCAATTCTTCGCGAATTGCTCTCTCAGAAACTATATCAACTTTAATAAGCAAAGAGTCTTCAAGAAAATTAGCTAATCCCACTAAATCAAACAAAGTTGCTCCATCAAAAAAACGTACAAGTAGATCAACATCACTGGTTGGTGTTTGTTCACTTCTGACGTATGAACCAAAAATACCTAAGATCTTAGCTTTATATCGATTTTTGATATAATTAGCATTACGTCTCAACTCTGATTTAATTGATTGTAGTGTTTGTTCCATGTGTAGAATATTGAATATTTATATATAAACATTCATACTTTTTGGCTTTCACTACAAAAGCACTTTTCTGTCTTAGAACCTCTATTGACCTTACAAGAAGATATGTATGTGCTCCGTTTAAGTGTCTAGATTGAGAATTTAGGTGAATCACCTTCTTGGAAGATATCTCAGTTTGTCAAGAAGATGGGTTCTTGGAAATACCTACATATTAGATATGATGTTATTAGAACTTATAAAAAATACTCATAAAAATACCTTTTACATCTTTAAATCAAAATATTCTTAAACAATTAGTTACAAATTAAAATGAGGAATAGGGTGAATCAACGATTACAGAATTAGAAATAAGATAAAATTGTCAGAAATCACCACTAAATATCGGATAAATGAAATTTAGGAAAGTATCCTATCAAACGATTAGAGAGGAATTAATGTTTATGCAGATTGTAACATTTAAGACACTTATTGATGAAAATATGGAGAAATGGTTAAAAAATGCTCCAGAAGGAATAAATGAATCACTGAACAGTATGGGATTCTTAATTGAGATTTTTGATAAAATTTACTATGAATGGTTCTGGCCGTATGAGGAGGAAGAAGGAATAAATAATCAAAACAAAAAAAAGTTGTATGATTTGATTTTAAACAAAATAGATAGCATAAAGGAAGGGAAGAAATGACTTTGAGATTACGTCCAAAGATAATTTTAAAGAAACTCAGAATTCAAAATTTTGGTCCTTTCGAAAAGGAGCATGAAATTTTATTTTCATTAGAAGCAGAAAAAAATATAACACTTATAACAGGTGAACAAGGTTCAGGAAAAAGTACAATATTTCAGATGATTTATTGGTTATTATTTCCTGAATTTGAAACTGACAAGAAGGAAAATGAATTGAAATTCTTAAGGAGTCATCATATATTTAAGGCTGTTAACGAAACAAAATTAAACTCTATAAACATTGGTGAATCTTTTAAGGTTGGAGGTTTATTAGAATTTGAGACAGTTGACAAATCAAATGAACTTAAAACTTTTGAAATTGAAAGATATGTAGAATTTATTAAAACAAAAAATGGACTGGAATACAAAGAAAAAACATTTGATAAATCTGAAATAATCAAGGTATATAAGGATTCATCCCCAATAGAGGACATAGATGATTTTTTCAATAGTATTGTTTCTAAGTATTTTCCAGAATCAGTTAGGGATTTTGTTTTTATATTTGGGGAGGGATTAACAACAATTTTATCAGAGAGCAATATCGGAAAACTAAAGAATTTCTCTCTAAACATTTCAGACTATCCAAAAATAAAAGCTTTGACAATCTATTTCGAGAGAGTTTGTGATTATTACACAAGACAATATAATCAATTAATGGCAATTAATCAAAATCTGCAAGAAAGAGCCAAAAAAATTGAAGATCTTAAAGAAGAGAGAAAGGGATATCAGCAGCAGAAAAAGGAAATTCAAGGTAAATTGGGGGAACTATCAAATCAAATAACAGAGTGGACTAAAAAAATATCTCAAGTAAAAGAGGATATTGGATTTGTTAGAAAATATAATCAAAATAACAATGATTTAAGGAGATACCAAAAAGAAAGGAAAAAGATTATCGTAGACAGAGATAAGCTATTGAAGCGATATCTACCAATCATATATTTAGAAGAAACCATGAATGGGATTTTAGAGGATATTAGTCAAAAAAGGGAAGATGGAATTATCCCAGGAAAATTAACAAAGGAAATTCTTACTACAATTAGAACTAGACCAAATACATGCGTTTGTGGAAAAGAATGGGATTCTACTGGGGACATGATTAAAAATATAGACGAGCTTATTTCATTTTCAGAAAGTAGTATAATTGGAGAATATGCTGTAAAATTCGAAACGCTTGTTGAAAGCAAATTAAAGATTGTCAAAGATGGTAAAAAAGAGATTTTATTAAAACATAAAGAATTCATTGAGAAAAATAAAAAAATCAACAAAACTAAAGGTGAGATTGAGAAACTAAAGAGAGATTTAACTCCAGAACAACAAACTGAAGATTGGTTCGTACAAATAAAGAAACTTGAGGATAAAATAGAGGAAGGAATCAAACTTAAAGGTAGTCTTGAAGAAAAAATTAAATATACAAATGAATTAATAGAAAGCACGACAGAGGACATTAAAATCCAACAACTTCAGTATTCAAAGGACACAACAAGCAGTAAGAAGAAAATAAAAGGTTCAGAAGATTTAGAAAGAGCTAAGAGCTTAGTTGAATATTATTTGAAAATTATTGAAGAAATTACTGATTCTGTAGCAGAACAAATAAGATTGAAGTGTGAGAATGAAACTCTAAAATCTATGCATCTTCTGACTCGAAGACCAGAAAATTGGTCAAAAATCAATATAATTGATGAAGAAAAAGGGTGGATTATCAGAGCAATAACTAGTTCTGGTTCAACAATTACAAATACTTCTTCTGGACAAACAAATATTTTAGGAATTTCTTTTATATCATCTTTAACAAATGTTTTGGATATAGATCTTCCCTTAATTTTTGATTCACCTTTCAGTAATATTGATGCAATAACACGAACTCAAGTTGTAGAAAATCTATCTGAGATGTACAATGGAAAGCAAATTATTTTCTTTGTAAAAGATTCAAATTTACTTGCGCGTCAGGAATCAAATCCTGCTGATCCTAATTCAGAAGAAATCAAGGATCTGCTTCCACAACTGGAAGAAAAGTCAGGTATTAAGTATTTAATACAAAATCCTACTGAGGATGCAGCTATCTTGGTGAGAAAATGAAAGAAGAACAAGTTACAATTACAAAATATAGAAATCTATGTTTAGAAAATGATGCTAATAAGCTTTTAAATGAGCTAAAGAATGAAGAAATCAAAGTTGAACAATGTTACTTTAAAAAACGGTTAGTTGACGGATTTATCCTAGGAGCTATCAGAGCATTAGTTAAAAGTAGAATTCCAAAGGATTTAACCGCAAGCAGTACTGGGAAGACTGATTCAGTTTATGTATCAGATTTAAGCGACAGAGATGAAATTGGTTTTTATCTTCAAACAATTGCTTATGGGCATCTCTTAAATGAAGCAGGTAAAAACAAAGAAAAGCGGAAAGACATTCATGGAATTTTGCTAGATTTAAGTAAATGTTCAACAACTGCTGAACGTTATTTTAAAGGAGGATGGCAAATTCCAGAAGATGACAGTTTTTATAAAATATGTGCTTCAGACAGTCCAGACTCCATTTTACTCGAAGATTTCAACTTAAGTGAATGGGAAACGTTAATTGAAGAAGAGTTATTAGAAGATGAGGTGAATTGAACTTAAGAAAAAACTTCAATGTTGCTATTCTTTATCGCGTATTTATAAATGAAAAAATGTTCAAACAATAATAGAGGAAATCTGGTTAACTTGCCTTTAAAAGACTTAAAAGTAAAAAAATGCTATACAACAGGTTGGGATAACATTGTTGAAGAACTGTTAGTTCCATGTTTGAACAATTCTACATCATTTGACTGTATTACTGCTTT